>JBDTZX010000543.1:0-23984 GCA_040004895.1 Rhodanobacter sp.
GCCGGCGCGCTGCCGCAGCGCCTGCTGTGGGCCAGCACCGGCACCAAGGATCCGTCGGCACCGGACACGCTCTACATCAGCGCGTTCGCCGCACCCGACACCGTCGACACGATGCCCGAGAAAACCCTGCACGCGTTCGCCGACCACGGTCAGCTGCACGGCGTGATGGCGATCGACGGTGGCGATGCCGACGACACCCTGGCGAAGATCGCCAAGGCCGGCGTCGACATCGATGCGCTGGCGGCAAAACTGCAAAAGGATGGCGCGGATTCCTTCGTCAAATCCTGGAACCACCTGCTCAAGGGTCTGGACGACAAGGTGCGGCAGCTGAAAAGCCAATCGAAAGGACCTTCGCTGCCATGAGTCGTCGCGATCTCACTGCCCTTCCTGCCTGGCAGGCGCTGCATCGGCACTTCGCCGATATCGGCCACGCCCATCTGCGCGAACTGTTCGCCGCCGACCCGCAGCGCGGCGAACAACTGGTGCTGGAGGACGTCGGCCTGTACCTGGATTACTCCAAGCAGCGGGTCAACGCCGAGACCCTGAAACTGCTGCGCGAACTGGCCGAGGCCTGCGACCTGCCCAAGCGGATCGGGGCGATGTTCAGTGGCGAAAAAATCAATACCACCGAGGATCGCGCGGTGCTGCACGTGGCGCTGCGCGCACCGGCCAGCGAGAAAATCCTGGTCGATGGCCACGACGTGATTCCCGACGTGCACGCCGTGCTCGATCGGATGGCGGCGTTCTCCGACAAGGTGCGCAGCGGCGCGTGGAAAGGCCATACCGGCAAGACGATCCGCAACGTGATCAGCATCGGCATCGGCGGCTCCGACCTCGGCCCGGTGATGGCCTACGAAGCGCTGCGCGATGACAGCCGGCGCGACATGACCTTCCGTTTCGTGTCGAACGTGGACGGCACCGACTTCGCCGAAGCGGTGCGCGACCTCGACGCCGCCGAGACGCTGTTCATCATCTGCTCCAAGACCTTCACCACGCTGGAAACGCTGACCAACGCGCATGCGGCGCGCGCGTGGAGCGTCAAGGCGCTGGGTGACGAGAGCGCGGTCGCCAAACATTTCGTCGCCGTGTCCACCAACGCCGAAGGTGTGGCGAAGTTCGGCATCGACACCGCCAACATGTTCGGCTTCTGGGACTGGGTCGGCGGACGCTATTCGATGGATGCGTCGATCGGCCTGTCGACGATGCTGGCGATCGGCCCCGATGGCTTCCGCCAGATGCTGGCCGGCTTCCATGCGATGGACGAGCATTTTCGCCACACGCCGCTGGAGCGCAACCTGCCTGCACTGATGGGTTTGCTGGCGCTGTGGAACAACAACTTTCTCGGCGCGTCCACGGTCGCGGTGCTGCCGTACGAGCAATACCTGAAGCGCTTCCCGGCCTACCTGCAGCAGCTGACGATGGAGAGCAACGGCAAGCACGTCACGCTCGACGGCACCGTCGTGGATTACGACACCGGTCCGATCTACTGGGGCGAGCCGGGCACCAATGGCCAGCACTCGTTCTATCAGCTGATCCACCAGGGCACGCGGATCGTGCCGTGCGACTTCATCGGCTTCGGACAGACCCACAATCCATTGCCGGCACAGGGCGGCGGGGACCAGCATGACCTGCTGATCGCCAACCTGATCGCCCAGGGCGAGGCACTGGCGTTCGGCAAGACCGCCGATGAAGTGCGCGCCGAAGGCACCGCCGAGCCGCTGGTGGCGCATCGCACGTTCGAGGGCAATCGTCCGAGCACGACGATCCTCGCCACGAAACTGACGCCGCATGCGCTCGGCTCGCTGATCGCGTTGTACGAGCACAGCGTGTTCGTGCAGGGCGTGATCTGGAACATCGACTCGTTCGATCAGTGGGGCGTCGAGCTCGGCAAGCAGCTGGCGAAAACCACCATCGCCGAACTGACCGCAGAAGAGTTGCCGAAACTTGCGCACGACAGCTCGACCAACGCGTTGATCCGGCGCTATCGCCAGCTGCGCGACAGCACCCCATCGAGAACAGCATGAGCCAGAAAATCAGCCCGCTCGCCGGCAAGCCGGCACCCGCGTCGATTCTTGTCGACGTGCCGAAACTGCTCGCCGCATATGGCGACCTGAAGCCCGATCCGTCGGTGGCCGCGCAGCGTGTCGTGTTCGGCACATCGGGTCATCGCGGCAGTTCGTTCGACCGCAGTTTCAACGAATGGCACATCCTGGCGATCAGCCAGGCGATCTGCGAATACCGCAAGGGCAAGGGCATCGATGGCCCGCTGTTCATCGGCTTCGATACGCACGCGCTGTCGCAGCCGGCGTTCGAGAGCGCGCTGGAAGTACTCGCCGCGAACGGCGTGGAAACGATGATCGCCGCGGGCGGCGAGTTCACCCCGACGCCGGTGATCTCGCACGCGATCCTGACCTACAACAAGGGCCGTACCACCGGTCTGGCCGACGGCATCGTGATCACGCCGTCGCACAATCCGCCGGACAACGGCGGCTTCAAGTACAACGCGACGAACGGTGGCCCGGCCGACACCGACATCACCAACTGGGTGCAGAAGCGTGCCAACACGCTGATCGAAGGCGGGCTGAAGGACGTCAAGCGCGTGCCCTTCGCGCAAGCGCGCAAGGCGTCGACCACGCACGAACACGATTACCTCAACACCTACGTCGCCGACCTCGGCAACATGATCGACTTCGAGCTCATCCGCAGTGCCGGCGTGCACATGGGCGTCGATCCACTGGGCGGCGCGGGCGTGCACTACTGGGCACCGATCGCCGAGCACTACAAGCTCGACCTGACCGTGGTCAGCGATGCAGTCGATCCGCAGTTCGCGTTCATGACGGTGGACTGGGACGGCAAGATCCGCATGGACCCGTCGTCGAAATACGCGATGCAGCGGCTGATCGGCCTGAAGGACAAATACGACGTCGCGTTCGCCTGTGACACCGACCACGATCGCCACGGCGTGGTCACCCGCAGCAGCGGCCTGATGGAGCCGAACAACTATCTGTCGGTGCTGGTCGATTACCTGTTCCAGCAGCGTCCGCAGTGGAGCAGCACGGCGGCCGTCGGCAAGACCGTGGTCACCACCGCGCTGATCGATCGCGTGGCGAAGCGCCTCGGCCGCAAACTGTACGAAGTGCCGGTCGGCTTCAAGTGGTTTTCCGAGGGCTTGTTCGACGGCTCGCTCGGCTTCGGCTGCGAAGAGAGCGCCGGCGCCTCGCTGCTGCGTCGCGACGGCAGCGTGTGGACCACCGACAAGGATGGCCTGGTTCCGGCGCTGCTGTCCGCCGAGATCACCGCGCGTCACGGCAAGGATCCCGGTGAGATGTACGCGCAACTCACCGCCGAACTGGGCAAGCCGTTCGCCAGTCGCGTGGATGCGGCGGCCACGCCGGCGCAGCAGGCGAAGCTGGCAAAGCTCTCGCCGGATCAATTGCACACCGACCAGCTGGCCGGCGAGACGATCGAGCAGGTGCTCGACAAGGCGCCCGGCAATGGCGCGGCGATCGGCGGCATCAAGGCGGTGGCCGCCAGCGGCTGGTTCGCCGCGCGACCGTCCGGCACCGAGGCGATCTACAAGATCTACGCGGAAAGTTTTCGCGACGAGGCGCATCTGAAAGAGCTGCTGGCCGAAGCGCAGAAGATCGTCGACGCCGCGCTTTCGGGTGCATGATGCCGTGAACCGCGCCGGGCCACGGTCGAACCGCGCGTATCCGCTTCACCTCATCCGCTGAGAATCCGGCATGCGTCCACACCACCACACTGCACGCCGGCACACCGAGCGTCACCGCACCGGCCGCATCGCCTGGCTGCGTGCCGCGGTGCTGGGCGCGAACGACGGCATCGTGTCCACTGCAAGTCTGCTGCTCGGCGTTGCCGCCGCCCACGCCACCCATGGCGGGATCCTGGTGGCCGGTGTGGCGGGACTGGTCGCCGGTGCGATGTCGATGGCGGCCGGTGAATACGTATCGGTGCATTCGCAAGCCGATACCGAACAGGCCGAGTTGAGCAAGGAGCGCCACGAGCTGCTCACCGACAGCGAGGGCGAGCACAAGGAGCTGGCCTCGATCTACGTCGGCCGCGGACTCGATCCCGCACTGGCCGCCCAGGTGGCGGCGCAGTTGATGGCGCACGACGCATTGGCGGCACATGCGCGCGACGAGCTCGGCATCACCGACACCTCGCGTGCGCAACCGTTGCAGGCGGCGATGGCATCGGCGCTGAGTTTCGCTATCGGTGCGGCGCCGCCGCTGCTGGTTGCCGCGGTCGCTCCGAGATCCCGATTGTTTGCGCTGGTGTTTGTCTCTTCGCTTATTTTCCTGGCTGTGCTCGGTGGAGTGGCGGCGCGGCTGGGCGGCGCCCGCGTTGTCACCGGCAGCCTGCGCGTGGGCTTCTGGGGTGCGCTGGCAATGGCGGTCACCGCCGGGATCGGTGCGTTGCTTGGGCATGCGGGCTGAGCGCATGCCGCGAAACGACAAGGAAAACTTGACGGCAACTTGACCGGTCAGGCGTCACTCTTGCCCATTACCGAATATCGTCCTATCCACCGAAGGAAGTCCACATGACCGATTCATCGCACGACGCCTCGTCGCTCGATCAACAATGCATCAACACGCTCCGCTTCCTTTCGGTGGACATGGTGCAGAAAGCCGACAGCGGTCATCCCGGATTGCCGCTGGACGCGGCGCCGATGGCGTATGTGTTGTGGACGAAGCAGCTCAAGCATCATCCGGCCAATCCGCTGTGGGCCGATCGTGACCGCTTCGTGCTGTCGGCAGGTCACGGCTCGGCGCTGCTCTACAGCCTGCTGCATGTCACCGGCTACGACCTGTCGCTGGACGACATCAAGCAGTTCCGCCAATGGGGCAGCAAGACGCCGGGACATCCGGAACGCGGCCATACCGCCGGGGTCGAAGTCACCACCGGGCCGCTCGGCCAGGGTCTGGCCAACGCGGTCGGCATGGCGATCGGTGAGGCGCACCTGGCCGCGAGCTACAACCGCGACGGTCACCGCGTGATCGACCATCGCACCTGGGCGATCGTCAGCGATGGCGACCTGATGGAAGGCGTCGCCAGCGAAGCCGCCTCGCTCGCCGGGCATCTGAAACTCGGCAAGCTGATCTGCCTTTACGACGACAACTACGTGACCCTTGCCGCGGGAACCGACATCACCTTCTCCGAAGACCGCGGCGCGCGCTTCGAGGCCTATGGCTGGCAGATCATCCGGATCGCCGACGGCAACGATGTGGCCGCAATCAGCAAGGCGCTGGACGATGCCCGTGCCGAAACGGACAAGCCGACCCTGATCCTGGTACGCACCCATCTCGGCTATGGCTCGCCCAAGCAGGATTCGTTCAAGGCACACGGCTCGCCGCTGGGCGTGGAGGACGTCAAGGCGACCAAGCAGAAGCTGGGCTGGCCGCTGCAACCGGACTTTCTGGTGCCGGACGATGCGCTGAAGCATTTCCGCGAAGCGCAGGACGCCGGGGCCAAAGCCGAGCAGGCATGGGACCAACGCATGCAGGCGTACGCCAAGGCGTTTCCGGATCTGGCGAAGGAGCTGGAACAACGCCTCGCAGGCACGATCCCGGACGGCTGGGACAGCGACATTCCCTCGTTCCCCGCCGATGCCAAAGGCATGTCCACCCGCGTCGCCGGCGGCAAGGTGATGAATGCCTTCGCGGCAAAACTGCCGGCACTGTTCGGCGGGTCGGCGGATCTGGATTCATCCACCTTCACCAATCTGAAAGGCGAAGGCGATTTCAATCCGGTCGCCACATCCGGCGAAGACACGCAGGGTTCCGATGCTGCCGGCTGGAGTCAGGCCGGGCGCAACCTGCATTTCGGCGTGCGCGAACATGCGATGGGCGCGATCGTCAACGGACTCGCGGCGCATGGCGGATTCCTGCCGTACGGATCGACCTTCCTGATCTTCTCCGACTACATGCGCCCGGCGATTCGCCTGGCCGCGTTGATGAAGCTGCATGTGGTGCACGTGTTCACCCACGACAGCGTCGCATTGGGCGAGGACGGTCCCACCCACCAGCCGATCGAAGCGCTGGCCAGCCTGCGCGCGATCCCCAACCTCACGGTGATCCGTCCGGCCGACGCCAACGAGACGGCGGTGGCGTGGAAGGTGGTGGTAGCGTCGAAAGACCATCCGGTACTGCTGGCGTTGAGCCGGCAAAACCTGCCGGTGCTGGATCGCACGCGCTACGCCAGCGCCGAAGGCCTGCGCAAGGGCGCGTATGTCCTGAGCGATGCCGAAGCCGGCAAGCCCGAGCTGATCCTGATCGCCACCGGTTCGGAAGTGAGCCTGATCGTCGAGGCAGCGAACAAATTGCGCGACGACGGTGTGGCAGTGCGCTGCGTGTCGATGCCGAGCTGGGAACTGTTCGACGCACAATCGCGCGCCTACCAGGATGACGTGCTGCCGCCCGGCATCACCGCGCGACTGGCGGTGGAGATGGCCGCCACCCAGGGCTGGAAGCGCTACGTCGGTGACCGCGGCGACGTCCTGGGCATCGACCACTTCGGTGCGTCCGCACCGGCAGACAAATTGCTGGAAGAATTCGGCTTCACCGTGGACAACGTGGTCAAGCGAGCTCGCGCCTTGCTGACGCAATAACCTGCCGGTGTCATTCGTGCAATCCGGGATCGGCCCGCCTGACGGGCCGCGACCCGCCGCAGGTTCATGCGTCATCGACCCAGGGCGGGTTGCATACATATCTATACGGGCTGTATATCTGAACTGGTGAGTGTGTTATTTTCCCTGCCCGGCATCCCTCCTCGCCCAGGCAACTCCCTTGTTCAGCCACCTTTTCGACCCCAGGCACCGCTCGCTCGTCAACGGTGCCCGCCCATTTGTGCTGCTGGCCGGTCTGGCGATTGCCGGCTGCGCGGTCGGGCCCGATTACCGGCGCCCGGATGCACCATCGGTGGATCGCTACACGGAGCAGGCGTTGCCGGCGAGCACCGCCTCGACCCCGGTCGCCGACGGTGACGCGCAACGTTTTCTGCAAGGCCGCGATGTACCGGCACGCTGGTGGACGACCTTCGGCAGCGCCGAGTTGAACCGCCGCGTGAAGCTGGCGTTGGCGCACAGCCCGTCGATCGCATCGGCCCAGGCTGCGTTGCGCCAGGCGCAGGAGAACGCCAGCGCCAGCCGCGGCGGGCTGTTCCCGTCGGCGGATCTGGGCGCCGGCGCCACCCGTCAGAAACAGTCGGCAGCGGAATCCGTCGTGCCCGGCGGCAGTGGTCCGTTCACGCTCTACAACGCGTCGGTGAGCGTCGGTTACACGCTGGATCTGTTCGGCGGCGTGCGCCGAGGGATCGAGGCACAGCTGGCGCAGGCGGACTATCAACAAGCCCAGCTCGACAGCACCTATCTCACGCTGGCGGCCAATGTGGTGACGGCGTCGCTGCAGGAGGCATCGCTGCGTGAACAATTGCGTGCGACGGAACAGATCGTCGACATGCAGCGCAAGACCCTGGGGATTGCCGAGCAGCAGCTGAAGATCGGCTCAAAGTCGCTGTCCGACACGCTGGCCGTGCGTTCGCAACTGGCCACCACCGAGGCCACCCTGCCGCCGCTGCGCGCCCAACTCGCCACCACGCGCAACCAGCTGGCAACTTACTCGGGTATCACGCCAGCTCAACTCGATATGGCGCCTCTGACGCTGGACACGATCACGCTGCCGCAGGACATTCCGCTGAGCCTGCCGTCGCGTCTGGTCGAGCAACGGCCGGACATCCGCGCTGCCTCGGCGCAGCTGCATGCAGCATCAGCTGGCGTGGGCATCGCCACCGCGGCGATGCTGCCGCAGATCAGCCTCTCCGGCAGCGTCGGTTCGCAAGCCTTGCGCGCGGGCGATGTGTTTTCTGCGGGCACCGGCGTCTGGTCGCTGGGCTTGAACCTGACCCAGCCTCTGTTTCATGGCGGCGAGCTGCTGCACAAGAAACGCGCGGCGCAGGCTGGGCTGGACAAGGCCGCGGCCGATTGGCAGCAGACCGTGCTGGTCGCGTTTCAGAATGTCGCCGACTCGCTCGAAGTCCTGCAGTACGACGCGCAGACACTGGCGGCGCAGTCGGTAGCCGAGCGCAGCGCAGCGCGCCAGCTCGAGCTGACCCGTCAGCAATATCAGTTCGGTGCCACCGGCTATCTCAATCTGCTGGATGCCCAACGCAGCTACCAGCAGGCGCTGATCGCGCTGATCCAGGCGCGCGCTGCGCGACTGGCCGATACCGCCGCGCTGTACGCCGCCCTCGGCGGTGACTGGCGCGAACGCAACGGCGCAACCGCCGCCACTCCATCCACTGCATCCAACTAAGGAGTTCGCGCATGTCCACGCGCGTCGACAAAAAGCCCAGCACCGTCAAACGCATGATCTGGATGATCGTTGGGGTGCTTCTGCTGATTGCCCTGATCGTCGGTATCAAGGTGCTGCTGGTGGTTCGCATGATCCACGGCATGCCCAAGCCGGCGCCTTCAGTGGTCAGCACGGTCAAGGCGGCCGCGCAGAGTTGGCAGCCATCGTTCAACGCGGTCGGCACGCTGCGCGCCGTGAATGGTGCCGATCTCTCCACCGAAGTGGCCGGCCTGGTGACGGCGGTGAATCTGAAATCCGGCGAAGACGTGAAGCAGGGACAGGTGCTGCTGCAACTCCGCGACGGCGATGACGCCGCCCAGCTGCAGCAGTTGCGGGCCAACGCGCAGCTTTCGAAAATCACTTTCGACCGCGCCAGACAGCAGGTCGCGGTACAGGCGCTGAGCAAGGCCGACTACGACAGCGCGGCTTCCGATTACAAGGCACGCCAGGCGGCGGTGGCACAGCAGATCGTCGTGGTAGCCAAGAAGCAGTTGCGCGCGCCGTTCGCCGGCCGTGCCGGCATCATCACGGTCAGCCCCGGTGCCTATCTCGGCGCGGGCACTGCCGTGGTGACGCTGCAGCAGCTGGATCCGCTGTATGTGGATTTCACCGTGCCGCAGAGCGAACTGAGTCATCTGCAAGTGGGACAGGCAGTGACCTTGAAACTGGATGCCTACGATGGGCGCACGTTTGCCGGCAAGCTCAGCGCGATCAGCCCCAAGGTCGATGCCGACACGCGCAACGTGCAGATCGAGGCCACTGTGCCCAACCACGACAAGACGCTGACGCCGGGCATGTTCGCCAAGGTCAGTGTCGACGTCGACACCCAGCGATCGCAGCTCACGCTGCCGCAGGCGGCCATCGTCTACAACCCGTACGGCGATACGGTCTACGTGGTGCAGCCGTCGAAGGGCAAGGACGATAAGGGCAATGCTCAGCCGCCCACTGTGCAGCAGGCGTTTGTCACCGTCGGCGATAGTCGCGGCGATCAGGTGGCCGTTCTGAAAGGCATTACCGCCGGTACCGAAGTGGTGACCAGCGGCCAGATCAAGCTCAAGAACGGCGCTCCGATCGAGGTCGACAACAACGTGAAGCCTGCCGACAGCGCGAGCCCCACGCCGCAGGAGCATTGAGCCAACGCCATGAAATTTACCGACCTGTTCATCAACAAGCCGGTCTTGGCGATCGTCGTCAGCCTGCTGATCCTGGTGCTGGGCATCAAGGCCGTCACCAGCCTCACGGTGCGCCAATACCCGAAAACCGAAAACGCCACGGTCACCGTGAGCACCGCGTATTACGGCGCCGACGCGCAGACCATGGCGGGCTTCATCACCCAGCCGCTGGAGCAGGCGATTTCGCAGGCCCAAGGCATCGACTACATGTCGTCCAGCAGTGTCTCCGGCGTGTCGTCGATCACCGCCACGCTGCGACTGAATTACGACGCCAATCGCGCGCTGACCGAAATCACCACGCAGGTGAATTCGGTCAAGAACCAGTTGCCGCCACAGGCCCAGCAACCCGTGCTGACGGTGCAGACCGGCGAGACGATCGATGCGATGTACCTCGGCTTCTACAGCGATGTGCTGGCGACCAACAACACCACCGACTATCTGTCGCGCGTGGTCAAGCCGAAGCTCGATTCGATCCAGGGCGTGCAGACCGCCGAGTTGCTCGGCGCGCGCAACTTCGCGCTGCGCGCATGGCTTGACCCGACCAAGATGGCGGCACGTGACGTGACTGCCACCGACGTGAATACCGCGCTGACCTCCAACAATTATCTGGCGGCGATCGGCTCGAGCAAGGGTCAGGCGGTAACGGTCGATCTCACGGCCGACAGCGATCTGCATACCGTCGACGAGTTCAAGCAGCTTGCGGTGAAACAGGTCAAGGGCGCGATCGTGCGATTGCAGGATGTCGCGACGGTCACGCTGGGTTCGGACAGCTACGACTTCAACGTGGCGTTCAGCGGCAAGCGCTCGGTGTTTATCGGTATCAAGGTGGCACCGGATGCCAACGTGCTCGATGTCGCCAAGCGCGTGCGCGACGCGTTCCCCGATATCCAGCAGCAGCTGCCCACGGGCCTGCGCGGCCAGATTGTTTACGACGGCACCGAGTTCGTGAACAGCTCGATCACTGAAGTAGTGAAGACGCTGGTCGAAGCGCTGGTGATCGTGACGCTGGTGATCTTCCTGTTCCTCGGCAGCCTGCGCGCGGTGATCATCCCGGTGATCGCCATGCCGCTGTCGCTGATCGGCACGTTCTTCGTGATGCTGGCGCTCGGTTACTCGATCAACCTGCTGACGCTGTTGGCACTCGTGCTTGCGATCGGCCTGGTGGTGGATGACGCGATCATCGTGGTGGAGAACGTCGACCGCCACATGAAGGAAGAGCACAAGACGCCGTTGCAATCCGCATTGCTTGCTGCGCGCGAACTGGGTGGACCGATTATCGCCATGACGGTGGTGCTGATCGCGGTGTACGTGCCGATCGGTTTCCAGAAAGGTTTGACTGGCGCGCTGTTCACCGAGTTCGCCTTTACCCTCGCCGGTGCGGTGACGGTGTCGGCGATCGTGGCACTGACTTTGTCGCCGATGATGTGCGCCAGGTTCTTCCGCACCGAGCAGGACAACGGGCGCTTCGTGCTGTTCATCGATCGCCAGTTCGCGCGCGTGCAACGCGGCTACAAGCGCATGCTGCACGGCAGTCTGTCGACCTCGTCCGTGGTGGTCGTGATGGCCTGCATCCTGCTGCTGGCCACGATCGCGCTTGGCATCACTGCGCAATCGGAGCTGGCGCCGGAAGAAGATCAGGGCATCGTCGCCGGGCAGATTGTAGGCGCGCCGAATGCGACAGCGGATCAGATGAATGTCTACGCGGAGCAGATGTTCAACGCCGCCAAGACGCTGCCGGAATACGAGCAGATGTTCCAGCTGACCGGCGTGCCGACGATCAATCAGGGCATTGGCGGCGTGCTGTTCTCGCCGTGGGGTCAGCGCAGCCGCAGCGCCCACGAGCTGCAACAAGTGCTGCAGCAGAAATGGAACGGCATCGCCGGCGGCAAGGTGGCGGCGTTCCAGTTCCCGCCGCTGCCGGGCGCGTCCGGACTGCCGGTGCAGATGGTGATTACCACCACCGAGCCGTTCGAGAATCTCAACGAAGTGGCGGGCGAAGTACTGAAGCGGGCGCAGGAGAGCGGCAAGTTCTACTTCATCGACTCGGATCTCAAGGTCGACAAACCGCAGAGCAAGGTCACGCTCAATCGCGACATGATCACCTCGCTCGGCCTGACTCAGCAGAGTGTCGGCGCGGCGCTCAGCGCCGCGCTGGGTGGCGGCTACGTCAATTACTTCTCGATCTCGGGGCGTTCATACAAGGTGATTCCGCAGGTGTTGCAGGCCGATCGCCTCAATCCCGATCAAGTCTTGAACTACTACATCGGCGTGCCGGGTGGCTCGGTGATTCAGGCATCGACGATCGCCAAGATCACCAACGAGGTCGTGCCGCGTTCGCTCAACCACTTTCAGCAGATGAATTCGGCGACGATCTCGGGCGTATCCGGCATGTCGCAGGGTGACGCGCTGAAATACCTGAGCGATCTGGTGAAGCAGGTCGCGCCAAGTGGCTACACCGTCGACTACGCGGGTCAGTCGCGCCAGTTCACGCAGGAGTCCGGCGGTTTCGGCACCACGTTGTTGTTCGCGGTGATCATCGTGTTTCTTGCGTTGGCCGCGCAGTTCAACAGCTTGCGCGATCCGATCGTGATTCTGGTTTCGGTGCCGCTGGCGCTGTTCGGCGCGCTGATCTTCGTCAACCTGTTCACCAGCCTCAACATCTATACCGAGGTCGGACTGGTGACCCTGATGGGGCTGATCAGCAAGCACGGCATCCTGATGGTGGAGTTCGCCAACCACTCGCAGTTGGAAGGGATGAGCAAGCGCGACGCGATCGAACATGCCGCCGCCATGCGCCTGCGTCCGATCCTGATGACCACTGCGGCGATGGTGCTGGGCGTGCTGCCGCTGGTGATCGCCTCCGGCGCCGGCGCGGCCGGACGCTTCAACATGGGCCTGGTGATTTCGACCGGGCTGGCGATCGGCACGCTGTTCACGCTGTTCGTGGTGCCCGCGTTCTATCTGCTGCTCTCGACCGATCACCACGGCGGCAAGCCATCGGATGATCGTCAGCAGCTGGAAGTGGAACCGACGTTGCACGCCTGAGAGTGACAGCCTCGCGCTGGTGTCGATCTCGATCGGAAAAAGGCGCGGTCAACCGCGCCTTTTTCTTTGAGCCGGTGGATGGCTGCGGCGGATTGCGCTGCAGCTTCGGCCGATCTGCCGCTGCGAACGTGGCTTCATGCACGCAATGTACCGAAGCGGGCGGAGGTGTTGGCGCCGTTGCTACGAAGCGTCCGCCGACACCACGGGAGCGCTGCTGGCCGATGCTTCCCCGATCCTTCTGTGTCGCAACCGTTCGCGCAGGCGCAGGAACGGCCGCTCTGCTGCGCAGTAAAGCAGGCCTCCTGCGCACAGCGATGCCAGCGCGTAGATGGCGAAGGCCAGCAGCGGCTGGCCGTCCATCCGGCCGGCGAACAAGCGCTCGACCAGATGAAACACCGCCTTGTGGATCAGATAGAGGCTGTACGAGATCAGCGCCAGCCACTCGACGCCCGGAATCCGCAGCCTGCCGAGCCAGCCTTTTCGCGTTGCCGCGGATGCCACCAGCAAGGCGAGTCCGGCGGACAGCAATGGATAGCCGATGACATTCGGCAGCAGGCCGGTGCGATCGCGGAACAACCACAGGGCCAGTGCGAACAACGCCAGCCCGACCGGCAGCAGCACGGTGTTGGCCCGCTGCTGCATGCCTGCCCACCAGCGTGGACGGAACAGTTCGATCGTCGCCAGCATCACGCCCGCAAGCAGACCGTCCAGCCGCGTATAGGTCGGATAGTAGATGTCTTCGACGTAGCGCTGGCCGAAGCCGTGCTGGTCGAGGTCCAGGTTCTGCACCGGCGCCAGTTCGTGCAACCAGACGTAGCCGCGGATTGCCATGCCCGCCACGATCACGGCAGCGCATATGCCGATGCAGCGGGTGGTCGAGGGCCGGCGCAGCAGCCACCACGCCAGCAACGGAAACAGCAGGTAGAAATGCTCCTCCACGCACAGCGACCACACATGTGAAAACGCCTGGTGGTGGCCGTAGTCGATCAGCAGGTTGACGGTATAGGTGAGGAACTGCCAGAGCGGCTGGATGCCCGGCGCTTCGCGAAAGCCGGGTACCGCGAAATACAGCGCCAGCACGACCAGGTAGGCCGGCAGCACACGGAACACACGCCGCAGATAGAAGTTGCCGAAACGCAGCGGTTCGCCTCGAGCGAGCGGCTTCAGCAGTTGCGCACCGATGAGGTAGCCGCTCAGCACGAAGAACAGGTCGACGCCCATCCAGCCGGATTGCTGCAGCATATCGAAGCGCTCGCCAATGCCGCCGACGATGTACGAGTGGAACAGCATCACCCACACGATGGCCACGGCGCGCAGCAGGTCCAGGCCTGGCAGGCGGTGAAGAGTGCGTCCCTGCACGACGCTATGCCGCGCGGCCCGGATCAGTTGCGCGACTGCAGTTTCGACAGCAGACGCAACAGCTCCAGATACAGCCACACCAGCGTGACCACCAAAGCGAACGCGCCATACCACTCCATGTATTTCGGTGCACCCTGGTTGACGCCGGTCTCGATCATGTCGAAGTCGAGGATCAGGTTGAGCGCAGCGATCACCACCACCACCGCGCTGAAAGCGATGCCGATGCCACTATGACCGTTGATGAAACCGATCGAATGACCGAAGAAGCCCATCGCGAAATTCGCCAGATACAGCAGCATCACGCCACCGGTGGCGGCGACCACACCGAGCTTGAATTTTTCGGTGGCGCGGATGAGCCCACTGCGATAGGCCAGCAGCAAGGCAGCCATGGTCCCGAACGTCAGCCCGACCGCCTGCACCACGATGCCCGGATAGCGCAGTTCGAAGATGGCGGACAGCGCGCCGATGAACACGCCTTCGACCAGCGCATACAGCGGTGCGGTGACTGGCGCCCAGGTTTTCTTGAACGAGGTGATCAGACCAAGCACCAACCCGCCAACGGCACCGCCAATCACGTAGGGCAGCAGGCCAGGTACGCTGGCCGGACCGCTGAAATGACTCCAGCTGAACATCGCGCCGACCACCACGAGGATCAGCAGGAAGCCGGTCTTGTTGACCGTGCCGTTGATCGTCATGGCCTGATCGCCGTGCAATACGACGGTGCCGCTGGCCGCATCGAGGAACGTGTTCTTGTTGAGTGCCGGATTGCCGCTTTGCATGATGAACTCCAGAGGATGCAGGCCATCGTAGCCGGCCTGCGGGACACTTCCCACCCGTGCCGATATGACGCGGCTGACATGCTGTCGACCGCCCGACGTCCATCGACAAACTACGCGACAATGTGACCTGTGAAACGCCGCGGAGTTGCAATGAGTCCTTCCATCCTGCGTATCGCTACCCGCAAAAGCGCCCTGGCGCTGTGGCAGGCCGAGCATGTCGCGGCGCTGCTGCGGCAACAACATCCAGACGTGCGGGTCGAGCTGGTGCCGATGAGCACGCGGGGCGACGAGATTCTCGACCAGCCACTGGCCACGATCGGCGGCAAGGGCCTGTTCCTGAAGGAGCTGGAAGTGGCCATGTTGGAAGGCCGTGCCGACCTGGCTGTGCATTCGCTGAAGGACGTGCCGTCGCAGCTGGAGCCGGGCTTCGTGCTGCCGGCGATCCTGCCGCGGGCGGACGCGGCGGATGCATTCGTCTGCAACGACCACACCGATCTGATGACGCTGCCCCACGGCGCGCGCGTCGGCACGTCGTCGCTGCGGCGACAGGCGCAGCTGCGCGCGCTGCGGCCGGATCTGCTGCTGCTGGACCTGCGCGGCAACGTTGGCACGCGGCTGGGCAAGCTGGACGCAGGCGACTACGACGCGATCGTGCTGGCCTGTGCTGGCCTGGAACGGCTGGGCCTCGCTTCGCGCATTCGTGCACGGCTGGCCGCTCCGGACTGGCTGCCCGCGCCGGGCCAGGCGGCGATCGCGATCGAGGCTCGCGAAGGGCAGTCCGCCGTGCTTGCGCTGCTGGCCGCGCTGGATGATGCCGATACCCGGCTCACGATCAGCGCCGAGCGGGCCATGAACCGGGCACTCGGCGGCAGCTGCACAGTGCCGGTCGGCGCATGGTGCGTGCTCGGCGAACATGGCCTGCACCTGCGCGGCATGGTCGGTGATCCGTCGAATGGACGGCTGCTGCATGCCGAAGCAGAAAGCCCGAATGATCAGCCGATCGCGCTGGGTGATCGGGTGGCGGCCGCCTTGCTGGAGCAAGGCGCGGGCCGACTGCTCGGGGTTTGATGCGAAAGGAAATGAGCGCAGGGAATGGACGGCGTTTCGCAACTGTCGGGCGTTTCCCCTGGTTTCACGACAAAAAAATCCCGCGATTCGCACCGCGGGACCTTTCAACCGGCCATGATGGATCGACTCAGAAGCTGTAGACCAGATTGGTGGTGGTCAGCGTATCCAACTTCTTGATACCCGGCAGCACGTCGCTGTTGTGGCGAACCTGGAAGCCGACCTTCAGCGCCATCTTCCTGGTCATGCTGACCGCGAGGCCGGCATCGTTCTGCAGGTAGGTGTTCTTGGAGCCCGCTTCCATCAGGAGGGTATCTTCGAACGAGGTGTTGTCGGTCAGCTTGAACTTGTAGTTGACCAGGCCACGGGCCACGACTTCGCCCACGGTCGGCTGCTCGACCATCACGGTGGGGTCGTCCACGCTGGCGACATTCGCAGGACGGTAGCGCTTGTAACCGGGGCCGATTTCGAATGACAGCTCGTTACGCTCGTCTTTCAACGCGATGTAGCCGTAGCCCAGCGACACCACACCGTCCCACACGTTGGCGCCGAACTCGTCGTGCTCATAACGCGCGGCACCAACGATGTAGCTGCGCGTATCGAGCTTGTAACCGACCGAGGCGCCACCGTCGTAACGGTTCGCGGTGGTGTTGAACTGCTCCACCGTGGCACCCGAAGTGTCGACCACCGACTGCTGCGCCTTGGTGCGCAGGAAGTCGAGCGAGAACGCGTTCTTCCACTGATCGTTTTCCTGCGCCAGGCCGAGCTTGGCGTCAATGTTCTGCGAGCGCGTATTGCCGGTGGCGGCGGCATAGCCGAGCTCCCCAGAGCCGGTCCAGCCACCATTCTCGTTCTTGGTGGTGGTGCTCGAATCGGTACTGGTCGGGGTTGCGTCCTGGGCCTGCGCGGCAAAGCTCGCAAATGCGGCCAGCAAAAGACTGGCGATCAGGGTCTTTTTCATGGGGATGATCCATTTGTTAAAGATTAGTAAGCCGCCTACCTTAACGAGCTGATTTGAACTCGCAATGAACGGTGGCCCCGTTGCAACGGCACGGGCGACCGTTCAGCGCCCTGTTTCAACTCGCTGGAGCCTGGCCCGAGCTTGCTTCATGCGGATGAACTCCCAAAACGTTCGCAGCCTGCGTTCGCGGCAGGCGTTGTGGCTACCACGGCGCCGCCATGCTACATAACCTCATTCAACGATGATCTGCCGGCGGAAACCATGGATCGCTACGAACGCATACTGACGCTGCACCGGCTGCTCAAGTCGGCGCACTATCCGGTCCCGTTGTCGCGTCTGCTGGGCGAGCTTGAATGCTCGCGCGCCACGCTTTATCGGGATGTGGCGTTTCTGCGCGATGCGCTGGGTGCGCCGATCGAAAGCGCCGGCACCGACCAGGCCGCGTTCCGTTACGAGGTTGGCGAAGGCGAGCGTTTCGAGTTGCCGGGCCTGTGGCTGACATCCGATGAGCTGGCCGCCCTGCTGGCGTTGAACGAGCTGATCAGCCGCTCCGGTCCCGGCGTGCTGGCCGGTGCACTGGCACCGTTCAAGGCCCGCATCGAGGGTCTGCTGTCCGATCAGGGCAGCGGCAAGGCGTTGCCGATCGAGCGGATCCGGGTGATTCCCTGGGGCGAACGCAAGCTGGACCAGCAGGTCTTCCGCATCGTCGCTGGCGCGGTGCTGGAGCGCCGGCAACTGCGTTTCCGCTACCGTGCGCGCACCACCAATGCGGACAGCCGGCGCAGCGTGTCGCCGCAGCGGCTGACCCACTATCGCGACAACTGGTACCTGGACGTATGGGACCATGATCGAGATGCGCTGCGCAGTTTTGCGGTCGACCGCATCGTCGAAGCGCAATCGCTGGACCAGGTGGCCATCGACGTCAGCGAAACCGATCTGAACGACCTGCTGGCATCGAGCTACGGCATCTTCGCCGGCAAGCCGAAAGCCTGGGCGACGATCCGTTTTTCGCCGCATGCCGCGCGCTGGGTGGCTGACGAACATTGGCATTCGCAGCAGAAGGGTGAATGGCTGGCGGACGGCCATTACGAATTGAAGGTGCCCTATTCCAATTCCAGGGAGTTGCTGATGGACGTACTCAAGTACGGGCCGGATGCGCAGATCCTGGCGCCGCTGCCACTGCGCGAGGAAATGAAGATCCTGCTGGGGCTGGCACTGGGTGAGTACAAGCCGGCCGTTGCCTGATCGCGTCAGTGGCCACCCGGATGGAACGGCCAGAAGACCGGGATCAGCCACATCGACAACGCACAGAAGATCAGGATCAGCGGGATGCCGACTTTCATGAAATCGGTGAAGCGATAACCGCCGGCGTAATAAACCATCGTGTTGGTCGGGTAGCCGACCGGCGTGGCGAACGACGTGGCCGCGGCAAACGCCACCGCCACCACGAACGGGCGGGCGTCGACGTGCATCGCGTGCGCCACCGCCACCGCAATGCCGACCATCAGCACCACCGACGGATTGTGTCCCATCAGTTCGGTGAGCAACGCCGTCAGCAGGTAGACCATCAGCAGCGCGGCCAGCGGACCGTGGCTGCCGGCCACGGCCATGCCGGCGTGCACCACCACGTCCGACAGGCCGCTTTTTTCGATGGCGATGCCCAACGGCAGGATCGCGCCGAGCAGGATGATGATTTTCCAGTCCATCCCTTCGTAGACGTCTTTACGGCCAAAGCACCCGGTCAGCGCCATCGCGGTGGCACCGCAGATCGCGGCGATCGGGATCGGCAGCCAGTGCAACCCCGAGGAAATCACCACGCCGGCCATGATCGCCACCGCATACAGCGCCTTGCGCGGTGTGCGCCGAGGTTCCTCGCGCTCGCTCAGCACGATGAAGGATTCGTCATTGCGCAGGTTCGCCAGCGCATCTTCGTCCAGCAGCACCATCAGCACGTCGCCAAGCGCCAGCGTGACATCGCTGAGCTTGTCGCGCAGCACCTGGCCGCGACGATGGATGGCCAGTGCCGCCACGTCGTAACGCCAGCCGATGCCGGTTTCGGCAAAGCGACGGCCTTCGGCCTGGCTGCCCGGAGCGACCATGATTTCCACCAGTACGCGCGGATGGTCCTCTACTCGCGGATACCGGCTTTCCGGCGCATTGCGCAGGTTGGTCTGGCGGCGAAACTCCTCGATCTTTTCCCAGTCGCCGCGAACCAGCAGCACATCACGCGCAGCAAGCTGTTGCGAACGGGGCGACCACATGCGTCGTTCGCCGCGCAGCAGTTCCAGTGGATAGACCCCGTATTTCTCGCCCAGGTTCGCATCGGCGATGCTCTTGCCGACCAGCGAGGACTGTTCGGTGAGTTCCAGCTCGGCGACGTATTTGCCGATATCAGCCTCTTCCGGCATGTCGGCGGGAATATGCCGTGGCAGCAGCCAGCGGCCGACCAGCATCAGGTAGACGATGCCGACCAACGCCAGCACTGCACCCATGCGGGTGAATTCGAACACGCCCAGACCCGGCAGGCCATGCTTCTGAGCCAGCGTATCGGCCAGCAGGTTGGACGAGGTGCCGATGAGCGTGCACACGCCACCCATCTGCGCGGCGTACGCCATCGGCATCAGCACGCGACCCGGCGGCGTGCCGGTGCGCTGGCAGACCTTCAACGCCAGCGGCAGAAAGGTGGCGACCAGCGCGATGTTCTTGATGAAGGCACCCAGCGGCGCGATCGCCAGCATCATGGCCAGCGTGAGCAGCCACGGACGCCTGATCTTCATCAGCAGGCGCGTCAACGGATCGAGTGCGCCGGAGCGCTCGATCCCCAGGCTCAGCGCGAACATCGCCGCCACCGTCACGGTGGCTTCGTTGCTGAATCCGCTCAACGCGTCCGCCGGACTGACGATGCCCAGAATGACCAGCGCCGCCAGTACCAGCAGGGCGACCAGGTCGATGCGCAGTTTCTCGCTGGCGAACAACGCCATCGCCCCGACGATCACCACCACCGTGGCCCAGGCCTGCCACGTCATGCAGCAGCTTCCTGCAGGAACAGGACGGTGAAATCAGCCATGGCTGGCGCGGTATCGGGGACGTGCATGAGTCATTCCGGGCTTGCTGCGGGTACCGCTTGGCTCCATCCTAACCGGCAGTGGACGTGCCGGGTGGAACCGTGGCCTTTCGGCCGGCCTGCATGCAACCCGTGATTGAAGACAACCATGAAAGTCGATGACTGCACCAGCCAGGCGTTGAAACCCCTCGAGACCGCCACTCCGCGCCGGCCGACAGTGGCGCTGGCGCTGGGAGCGGGCGGCGCCAAGGGGTTGGCGCATATCGGAGCCATCGAGGAAATCCAGGCGCAGGGTTTCGAGATCGTCGCCATCGCCGGAACCTCGATGGGCGCGCTGATCGGTGGCGTGTTCGCGATGGGCAAGATGGACGTCTATCGCGAGTGGGTATCGAAGCTGGCGAAGTTCGATGTTTTCAGGATGCTCGACTGGACCCTTTCCGGTGGCGGCCTGATCAAGGGCGAGCGGATCATCGGTACCCTGCGCGAGCTGATCGGCGACACCTGCATCCAGGAGCTGCCAATCGCCTTCACAGCCGTGGCCACGGATCTGGATCGCGAGCGCGAGGTCTGGCTGACCCGCGGTTCGCTTTTCGATGCCATCCGCGCCTCGATTGCCATTCCCACCATCTTTCGTCCACACGTCATCGATGGCCGGCGCCTGCTCGATGGTGCGTTGTTGAATCCGCTGCCGGTCGCGCCGCTGATCCGCGACCCGGCCGACTATCTGTTCGCCGTCAGCATGGACGGTCCCGCGATGACGACCGGCGTCAAGCTGCCGGACGATCCCTCCGCAGAAAATCGAAGCCGGCATCATCGCGTCGGCAGGTTTTTCAGCCAGCTGTTGCCGCACAGCGAAGGCAAGCCGCGCGAGCCGGGCGCCTGGGATCTGCTCAACCAGTCGATGGACCTGATGCAGGCGAACCTTTCGCGCCTGCGGCTGGCCGCGTACGAGCCGGATCTGCTGATCCAGCTGCCGCGCAACGTGTCCACCGCCTACGAGTTCTACCGCGCGCGCGAACTGATCGAGTACGGCCGCCAGCAGGCACGCGATGCCTTGGCGACCTGGTCGAAAGCGGTCACCCCGCTACGACACCCCTGAGGTTCCACTCAGCGCGGGCCATGCATGCGCAACCAGTTTTCCAGATAGGTTTTAAGCGCCACTGCATTGTTGTGTTCTTCGTCGTGCGCCGCGTACAGCAAGGTCACCGGATGCCGCGTCGCCCGTTCGGCCAGCGGGCGCCAATGTTCGGCACCTGCATCCAGCTCGGCGGCGTAGCGATGGCGGAACCCGTCCCAGCGTGCCGCCTCATGCGCAAACCACTGGCGCAGCGCCGTGGAGGGCGCCAGTTCCTTCGCCCACGCATCCAATGCCGCGGTTTCCTTGGTCAGTCCGCGCGGCCACAGCCGGTCGATCAGCACGCGGTACCCGTCCGCCTTGGCCGGCGGTTCGTAGACACGTTTGACAACGAGGCTCATGGACGATTCCCGGTCCGGGAAAGTCGCCAGCATACGCCGGTGTCGCATCCACCCGGATCTGCGCTGCCTACAGTTCGTCGACGCGAGTCACCTTGCCGCGACGCATCAGCCACGCGACGCCGCGCAGGTCGGCCAGGCCGACCCACAGACGATCGAGCATGCCGTACTTCGACACACCGGCCGTGCGCGGACGATGACCGACCGGAACGCTCTGGCAGGCAAAACCGGCGCGCTTGACCAGCGCCGGGAGATAGCGGTGCATGTGATCGAAATACGGCAGCCGCAGAAACACTTCGCGATCGAACAGCTTCAGGCCGCAGCCGGTATCCGGCGTGGCGTCTTTCAACATGCGCGAACGCACCGCGTTGGCGATCTTCGAGGAGATGCGCTTGTTGAAACTGTCGCGGCGGGTGGTGCGCCAGCCGGCAAACAGGCGCATGTCGGGCGACGACGCATCGCGTGCGGCCAGCAGTTTCGGAATGTCGGCCGGATCGTTCTGGCCATCGCCGTCGAGCGTGGCGATCCATGCTGAACGCGCTTCGCGCACGCCGTTCCAGACAGCCGTGCTCTGTCCGCTGCGGGTGAGGTGATGCAACACACGCAGCTCCGGATGCGCAGGCTTCTGCGCCACCAGCACCGCACGGCTGTCGTCGCTGGAATCGTCATCGACATAGATGACTTCGTAGTCGACCTTGCCGCGCAACGCAGCGGCGATCTCCGCAAGCAGCGGCGGGATATTGTCGCGCTCGTTGAAAACAGGGACGACGACGGAAAGTTGCGGCATGAGACGGCCTTTCAGCGAGACAGGCGCTGCGTTCAGCGCAGCAGGGGCGCAGTTTACTGCCAAGCAGTGACGGATTGCCGCGGACCGCTCCTCCCCCTGCTCGCAGGGGGAGGATGGGAGGGGGTTGCCCGAGTTCGCGCGAAGATCAAGAGCGACCCCACCCCAGTCCTCCCCTGCCAGCATTGGAGGGAAAAAGCTTTCGCTCAGTGGATCTTGCCGAGAATCCCTTCCAGCTCATCATTGCTGTGATAGTGGATCACCAGCTTGCCGCGTCCGCCACGACCGGACGCCAGCTCGACACGTGTGGCAAGGCGTTCGCTGAGCTGGCGCTCCAGGTCAGCAATGTTTGCGTCGCGTGCAACCGCCTTCTTCGCCCTGTCCTTCGGCGCGGTCTGCGCGCGTCGGGCCGCCTCTTCCAGTTCGCGCACACTCCAGCCATGACGCGCCGCTTCAAGCGCGAGGGATTCGGCGTCATGCTCGGGCAGCGTCAACAGACAGCGGGCATGGCCCATCTCCAGCTTGCCTTCGTCGAGCAGTTTCTTGATCGAGGCCGGCAACTCGGTGAGTCGCAGCAGGTTCGACACCGTGGCGCGCGAACGACCCACGGCTTCGGCGGCCTGCTGATGGGTGAGATCGAAATCGTCGATCAGCCGCTTCAGCGCGTCGGCTTCCTCCAGCGGGGTCAGGTCTTCGCGCTGGATGTTCTCGATCAACGCCATCGCCGGTACGGCGGCCTCGGGCACGCTCTTGATCAGCGCCGGAAGCTCGCTCAACTGCGCACGCTGCGCCGCGCGCCAGCGACGTTCACCGGCGATCAGCTCGTAGCTGTTCTTGCCCAGCGCACGTACCACCACCGGCTGAATCAATCCCTGCGCCTTGATCGACGCGGCCAGTTCGTCCAGCGCCTCGTCGTTCCAGTGCCGGCGCGGCTGGTATTTGCCGGGCTGGATCTGCTGGATCGGCAGCATGCGCAGTTCGCCTTCCTGACCGGTCAGCGATGGCGACGCGTCACCATCGCCGCCCAGCAGGGCATCGAGTCCGCGTCCCAGTCCACGTTTCTTTGCAGCAGCCATGCTTCAGTCCTGATGATTCGCAGCCGGCGCCTTGAGCGTCGTGCCGCTGTCGCCATGCTTCGGCGATTCGATGGGTTCGGCCGCGCCGGCATGTTCGCCGCGCGACAGGTCGCGCTCGCGGCGGATCATTTCACCGGCCAGCCCGATATAGGCAATCGCACCGCGCGAACTGCGGTCGTACAGATGGATCGGCTGCCCGTGACTCGGCGCCTCGGCCAGCCGTACGTTGCGCGGAATGATCGAGCGCAGCACCTTGTCGCCGAAATGCTGGGTGAGTTGCGCGGACACTTCGTTGCCGAGGTTGTTGCGCACGTCGTACATGGTGCGCAGCAGGCCCTCGATCTCCAGGCCGGGGTTCAGCCGATGGCGTACGGCCTTCACGGTATCCAGCAGGCTCGACAGGCCTTCCAGCGCGAAATATTCGCATTGCACCGGAATCAGCACCCCATGGGCCGCCGTCAGCGCGTTCAGCGTCAGCAGGTTCAGCGACGGCGGACAGTCGATCAGGATGGTGTCGTAGTTCGCCGAAACTTTTGCCAGCAATTCCTTCAGCCGGTGCTCGCGCGCCAGCGCATCCATCAGCTTCAATTCGGCGGCGGTGAGGTCACCGTTGCCGGGCAGCAGGTCGTAGTGGCCTTCGGTCGAAACGATTGCCGCGGTGATCTCCACTTCTTCCAGCAACACCTCGCAACCGCCGGGCTTTGCATCGCGCTTGTTGACGCCCGAGGCCATCGTCGCGTTGCCCTGGGGATCCAGATCGACCAGCAATACCTTTCGCTTCGCGGCGGCCAGCGCGGCGGCGAGATTGACGGCAGTGGTGGTCTTGCCGACGCCGCC
>JBDTZX010000517.1:0-2180 GCA_040004895.1 Rhodanobacter sp.
TGCACCAGCAGGCGCTGATAGAGCTTCGGTTCGGTCTGGCGCATGTCCTCGTCTTCGAGCCGGGCGATGGTGGCGGTGTCGCCGTTCTTCCATGCGTCGACCAGCTGGGTCATTTCGATTGGACCTTTTTCGACATCGCGCACGGTCGAGCGCAGAAAGGCCAGTTCGACCGACTGCGGCATGTCGGCAAGAAAGCGGATCTGCTGTTCCGCGGTTTCCAGTCCGAGCACCTGCTTGCCGGCGCCGGTCATCTGCGCCTTCAGCTGCTTGTCCACGCCCTGTTCGGGGTCGAGTCCGGCCTTCAGCAGCGGCGCCGTGGCCAAGGTCACCGCGGCCAGCCAGGGACGCATCATGCTCAGCGTCTGCATGCCGCCAGGCACGCTGGCCTTGTTCGCGGCGATGCTCAGCCGCAATCGTTCCGCGGGGTCGAGCAGGGTCGGCAGCGGATGGGACGAGTCCAGTCCATAGCGCATCACCAGCGCCATCATGTTCGCCTGGTTGTCGTCCGTCAGCTCGATGTAAAGCGTCTGGCTGTCTGCCATCGCTCGCTCCAGCACCGGGTCACGCCATTGCGTGTCGTTCGGCAGCAGATGCACGGTACCGAACAGATAGATCGTGGTGCCGGACTTTTTCACCACCCACAGCGCGGGTTTGGCCAGAGCGGGAAGGCTGGCGAGCACGAGCGTGGCGCTGACCAGCAGACGGACCAGAAAATGTGGTTTCATGCGGCCAGTGTCACGGCAAGCGGCAGACGATTCAATCCCGCGGCGAGCGCAGTTCCCGCGTCATGAACACGCTGTACGGATCGTCGACGTAGTCAGCGAACGGTTTGCTCAAGATGAAGCCGAAACGTGCATACAGCTGGCGTGCCGGCGCGAAGGCGTCCGCCGAGCCGGTTTCCAGACTGAGTCGCATGTACTGGCGTCGTACGGCCTCATCGAGCATGTGCTGCATCAGTGCCGCGGCCACACCCTTGCGCAGATGACCGGCGGCCGTGCGCATCGACTTGATTTCGCCATGCGCCGCGTCCAGCTCCTTCAGCGCACCGCAGCCCATCAAACGGTCGTCCTGCCACACGCTCCAGAAGGTGATCTCCGGCCTGCGCAGCGCGTCCAGATCGAGCGCGTGAATGCTCTCGGGCGGCGAATGCAGCGCAACTTCCCGAAGGTGCTCCGCCAGCAGATGGAGGATTGATTCGCCAGTCAGATCGTCGGTGCGTATCTGCATGGATCAGATCCGAAAGCTCCTGCCGAGACGCGCCATAGGGCGAAGCTGCGCTGTTGCAACACGTTTCATTTGGCCAGCTTGTCCACCATCCGCAGCAGCACGCCGCCGCCGGGAACGATGGTGCTGGCGATCTCGACGCCGAGATCGAACAACGTGTCGCGCGAACCGAGCGTGCGCATCATGCTGCTCAGCATTCGGCCCTCGCGATTGATGCGACCGTTCAACCCGTCCACCTCGATCACGCCATGCTTGTCCTTCCACACGAAGTCGAACGCGTAGATTGGCCGGTAGTACAGCGTGATCGACTCCACTTCGAGTACGTCCTCGTGAATCTCGTCGGCGGACAGCGGCTTCATCAGGCGCGACTTCATCTCCTGCATCAGGAACGACGCGGTCACGCTCGGCACGATGAAGCGCGGTTCGTTGCTGGCCTGGACCTTGTCGTGCACGTAGTGGCTCACGTACTCGGCCAGGGCGCCCGGCGCAGTGGCGCGTGACATGCCGTCGAAATATTCCGACAGCGTCAGTACCACCCGGCAATGCTCGACACCATGCAGCTTCAATGCCTGCCGGCTGTCCGGCACACACTCCTGACCCAGCAGTGTCACGCTCTGGATATGCGGATTGCTCAGGGGAACGGAATAGGCGACCTTCTTGTCGTAGCGCGTGGTGCGCACCGCCTTGATGTGCCAGAACGGCTCGTAACGCTTCTCGGTGGAATGCAGCACGATGTCCGCATCCTTCGGCCGATCCCACACTTTCATCCGCGCCAGCATGCCGAACGCCTGCACCTTGTCCTTCTCGGCAAACGAATACGCCGAACTCTCCGGGTGGACGTCGTCGAACACGCAAACCTGTTCTTCCATCAGATGACTCCTGAAGCGATGTGGTCACCGTACGTTGTGCTCACCGCATCTGCCGATCGCCATCATGGCGTATCGCAGTTTCGAACG
>JBDTZX010000353.1:0-7195 GCA_040004895.1 Rhodanobacter sp.
CCCCTTCGGAGAGGTGGCAGAGTGGTCGAATGTACCTGACTCGAAATCAGGCGTAGTGGTAACACTACCGAGGGTTCGAATCCCTCCCTCTCCGCCAGTAAAGCAATCAGGCCCCTGATCTCAGGGGCTTTTTTGTGCCTTGAAAATCACGCTTGTCCTTGTTCGCGCGCGGCGTCATCCCCGTTCAAGCCGACTGCCTTTCGACACGCCTGGAGGTGGCCGCGCAGGTTCGATCCGGGTTGGTTGCTGCCACGAATTCGCTTTTGCACCCGTCTGCCACATCCGTCATGCTCCACCCACTCTCATGCAGACAAGCCATGATCGAATTCGGACACGGAACGCATGTCGGCCTGCGCCGCACACGCAATGAAGACACCTATTACGCCGACGCTGCGCTGGGCCTGTTTCTGGTGGCCGACGGCATGGGCGGCCATCAACATGGCGAGGTGGCGTCGGCGCTGGCCCGCGACACCGTGGTCGAGCTGACCGTGGCGGGACGCAGCCTGATCGAAGCCGTGCAGGCGGCTGGCGACCGCGTGCTGGCGCGTGCGCGTGCCACGTCGGACCTGCTGCCGATGGGTACCACCATCGCCGCACTGCGGGTGACCGTCGACGGCTACGAGGTCGCCTGGGTCGGCGACAGCCGGATTTACATGTGGAAAGACGAGCTGCGCCAGATCAGTCACGACCACTCGCTGGTGCAGGCACTGATCGAGGCCGGCCAACTCGATCCCGCGCGCGCGTCGCAACACCCGCAACGCAACGTGCTGACCCAGGCGCTCGGCGTCACTGCCAGCGAACAGCTGCATATCGGCATGGCGCGTGGCCCACTGGCCTCCGGCATGAGCTTCCTGCTGTGCAGCGACGGCCTGACCGAATGCGTCAGGGACGCAGCGATTGCAGCGGTGGTGGCCCGCGGCGACCTGGCGTCGCAGGAATGCGTCGATCAGCTGCTGCTTGGCGCACTCGATGGCGGCGGCGACGACAACATCACCGCGCTGCTTGTGCGCTTCAGCTGACGCGCGCCAAACGTTTCAGGGCATCAGCCAAGCTGTCGCCATACACTCTTTCCACCAGCGCTGCCTTCCAGGGCATCCAGACGCTGCTCGTGCAGGCGCAATTCGTCGATCGCCGCGCGAAGCACCAGCGGGCGCACCAGCGATGAAACCGGCAACGAGATCACCGCCTTGCGCTGCTCGCTGGCGCTTTCGAAACCCAGATCGAGCGCGCTCTGTCCCGATGTCATTGCGAGGTAGACATCGGCCAGCAACTGGGCGTCGATCAGGCCGCCATGGAGTTCGCGTCGCGAATTGTCCACGCCGAGCCGTTTGCACAATGCATCGAGGCTGTTGCGCTGCCCCGGGTAGCGTTCGCGTGCCATCTTCAGCGTGTCGAGCACGCTGCAGCGGTCACCGATCTTCCCCGCGCCGGTCGAAAGCTGCGCCAGTTCGGCGTCAAGGAACCCGATGTCGAAGCTGGCGTTGTGGATGATCAATTCGGCGCCATCGATGAACGCCAGAAACTCTTCCACCACCTCCCCGAACCTGGGTTTGTCGAGCAGGAAATCGTCTTCGATGCCGGTGACCTGGCGTGCGCCCGCGTCGATCGCCCGGTCCGGATTCAGATAGGTCTGGTAGTGCCTTCCGGTGAGCCGGCGTTCGACCATCTCGACACAGGCGATCTCGATCAGCCGGTGGCCCTGACGAACTTCGAGGCCGGTGGTTTCGGTGTCGAGAATGATCTGCCTCATGCCGTGCCCCTCATCAGTTCGGCCTGTTCACGCGCCGCCTGGTCGACCTTTTCGTTTTCGACATGCCCGCTGTGGCCGCGCACCCATTTCCAGCGAACCTGGTGGACGACGACCGCGTCGGAAAGGCGCAGCCAGAGATCCTGATTTTTCACCGGCTTGCGATCCGTCGTGCGCCAGCCGTTGGCGCGCCATTTTGGCACCCACTGCTCGATGCCCTGCATGACATAGCGCGAGTCGGTGGTGAGTATCACAACACACGGGCGCTTCAACGCCTCCAGTGCGCCGATGGCGGCCATCAGTTCCATGCGGTTGTTGGTGGTGGCCGGATCACCACCGGCGATCATGCGTTCGACGCCCTTCGCGCGCAGCAACGCTGCCCAGCCACCGGGGCCCGGATTGCCCAGGCAGGCGCCATCGGTAAATGCTTCCACTTCGCTCATCGCTACTCACGTTTCCCTTCAGAAATTTCATGACGCCGAGCTGCGGCGGATTCCCGCCGACAAGGCACTGTTTGCCGGTACGCGCATCGATACCGGGTGGTTTCGCACCGGCAATACAGAGCGACGTTGCTTGCGTGCGATCAATACAAAGCCACCGCCAAGCGCACTGGCTGGCTGGCCCTTCGTCGATCCCCCGGGCCAGAAGGGACCTGTCCGCTGCACCCGCTCGATCTCCATGCCCGCTTGCTGCAGGCCGTAGCAAAGTTGAAACGGCATTTGCAGAGTCCGCTGCCCGGCGCGCGAATTCCAGTGAAACCACGGAGCCCAGCCACTGATCGGATGGATGCCGGTCACCACCATCACGCCGCCAGGTGCGAGTACGCGGGCCGCTTCGAACATCAGGATCGAGGCGTCCGGAACGACTTCAAGCGCGTGTCGCAGCAGCACCAGTTCGAACGCATCATCGACAAATGGCAATGACTCGTTCGCGGACGCGCGGAGATCACCGCCAAAATCGCCATTGTTCACGTTCAGCCTTGCCCAATGACCAAGCATAGGCAGCGCCGGCGGCGCGTCATCCGGCGACGCTCCAACCAGTAGCGCATGTGTTCCGAAGCAACGCTGCAAGTCGGCAGCCATGGCACGCGCCTCATCCTCCAGCAAGCCCCGCAGTACAGCGCTGGCGTAGATGTCGTGATGGCGTTGAAACATGCGGCCGGTTCCGTTTCAGTCCGTCGTGCAGTGTAGCGGCTGCCGCCGCGATCAGCAGGCCACGGTTGAACCATCGCACGTCTTGCACAACTGAACCGTCCTCGATCGGTTAACACCGCGCTAACGAGTGGCAGAGCGCGGCTCTTTATAGTCGAGCGCTTCGCGCGCTTCGAAGTTGCGTCTGCTGCGCAGTGAAGAAGCCAGGGGACATCCGTTTCGCGGCATATCGCTCAACCTCAGCGGAGTTTCTCGTGCATCTTGTAGCGTTGCCCGCGTTGATCGACAACTATATCTGGCTGCTGCATGACGATGACGGCCAGGCCATCGTGGTCGATCCCGGCGAATCTGACGTGGTCGAGCGTGCCCTGTCGGATCGCCAACTGCGCCTGCGCGCCATTCTGCTGACTCATCATCACCCGGACCATGTCGGTGGGGTCGCCGGCCTGCTGGCGAAACATCCGGTACCGGTCTATGCCCCGGCCGACGACCGCATCGCCGACGCCACGGCAAGCGTGGGTGACGGCGACGCGATCGCGCTGGATTCGCCCCAGCTCCGATTCAGGATCATCGCGGTCCCTGGCCACACGCTCAGTCATATCGCCTATGTGGGTGAGGGTATGCTGTTTTGTGGCGACACCTTGTTCAGCATGGGCTGCGGCCGGCTGTTCGAAGGAACACCGGCGCAGATGCTGGCCTCGCTGGATCGATTGTCGACCTTGCCCGACACAACGCTGGTTTGCGCCGGACACGAATACACCGCCGCCAATGGAAAATTCGCCGCCACGATCGACACCGACAATCCGGATTTGCAGGCGCGCATCAGGGAAGTCGTCGCGTTGAGCGCGCAGCGCCGACCCACCCTGCCGGTTTCGCTGGCCACCGAACTCGCGACCAACCCGTTTCTGCGAATCGATTCCGAACAGCTCGTCCGCTGGTGCGCAGGGCGGCACAGTGCCCCCGACCGCATCGGCAGATTCGCAACACTGCGTGCAGCCAAGGATGTGTTCCAGTGATCAAGCGCCTGCTTCGAACATCGCCGCTGTTGTTGTCCATCTGCCTGACGGCATGCGCGAGCCTGCCATCGCAGATGCCATCGCGCCCGGCCGTCAGGGTGGCACCGAAAATCACCATCGACACCGTTGCACCTTCCCGGCCCGGTGCTCCCGTCCAGGCATCCCGGGCCACGGATGGGTGGGATCAATTGCGCAGCAGTTTTGCCATGGCCGACTGCGATGCCGACCCCGCGATCATGGTGTGGGCGAGGCGTTATGCGCGCAATCCGCAGCAGTTCGAAAACCAGCTGGACGACGTGCTTCCGCGTCTCGTGTATGTCCAGCGCGTGGCCGCCCAATACGACGTCGCGGGTGAATTTGTCCTGCTTCCATGGGTGGAGAGTCACTTCCAGACAGCGCCAAGGCGCCGAAATCGGCCCGCAGGCATATGGCAGATCATGCCGGCCACCGCTGGTTCGATGGGTCTGCGCGTGACCTCCCGTTACGATGGCCGTCTGGACGTATCGGCATCCGCCCATGCGGTGATGAAACTGCTCAAGGCTTATCACGACCAGTTCCACGACTGGCGCGTCGCCGACTACGCGTACAACGCCGGCGAATTCAGGATACGGCAGCTGGTCCAGACCCGCGGCATGCCGACGGACGTTCCCGTCATTCCACGCTGGCCCGTGCAAAAGGTGACCCGAGAGCATCTGACGAGGTTGCTCGCGATCGCCTGCATCGTGCGCGAACCCGAGCGCTTCAATGTCAGCCTGCCTTCGTTGCCGAAGGATCAACAACTGGTGCAGGTCAGCCTCGCCCGCTCCATGCCGATGGCTCAAGCAGCTCATCATGCAGGCATGTCGATCGACACCCTGAGAGAACTGAATGCAGGTTTCCGCAACGATACGATCGACGTGGATGCGGCGCCTTACGTGCTGCTGCCAGCCAGCCATGTCGACCAGTTTCGCGCGGCGCTGTCCGGGCAGACGTTCCGCCAGACCGGGGTCGATGCCAACGCGGGCGTATCGACCTCAACCGCTGTTGCGGCAACAGGCCATCCCGTCGCCGTCGCCAAGCCAGCTCAGCCGATCCAGCGAACGCACCGAGTGAAACATGGCGAAAGCCTGTGGCAGATCGCGCATCGCTATTCGGTGGATGTCACGCAGCTTCAGCGCTGGAATCATCTGCGTGGAGGTTCTCTCAAACCGGGCCAGATCCTGCAGCTGAGCGATGCGGATTGACGAAAGCGAGACCGTGAACGTCGGGATCGAGCCCGCAGGCAATCCGCATAGCCACGACGGGAACGATGGCTCTCACGGCGTTGCGCGATCTGGAAAACGACAACCGTGAGCTGCCCTTTTGCGAACTCAGACGGGCAACCCGCCTACATCAAGCTCTTGTTGTATTTGATCGTGGTCTTCGCCTTCAGCGACTCCAGCAATTCACGCGTTGCTTCGGTGCCGTAAATCTGACCCATCTGTTGACGCAACCCATCACGTTCCGCCGGAGAAACCTTGGACAGGTCACCGTCCTGCACCTTGTCCAAGGCCAGCAACGCGTAGGTACCGTCCTTCATGTCGACCGAGGCGAACTGCGATTTGCCAGCAGCCGGATGCGGCAGCAGGAACGCCTGCGCCAGCAGCGGCGCAGGTACGTCGGAGTGCCCGCGAACGGCCTCCTTGACGTTCTGAATACCTGCGCCAAGCGCCGTAGCCACCGTGCTCATAGGCTCGCCCTTGCCCAGACGAACCACCGCGTCCTCGGCCTGCTTCTTCTCGGCTGCGGCAACGCGCTCGTCGAGCATCCTCTTTTGCACATCGGCACGCACTTCGTTCAACGGTCGGGCAGCAGCGGCCACGTGCTTGTCGACGTGAATCACGATCGAATGATCGTTGCCAAGATCGATCAATCCGGAGTTGTTGCCCTGGACCAGCACGTCGTCACCGAATGCCGCTGCAATCACTTTCGGATTGGCGGTCAGGCCATCACCGCCCTTGCGGGAAAAGAGTGTCGTCTGCTTGATGGGCATGCTGAGCGCGGTCGCGGCAGGCTCCAGCGAGGATGGATTCTGGTAGGTGTTGTCCGACAGCTTGCCGGCGACCTCGTTGTACTTGCGATCGCGGCCCGAACTGGAGAGTTCCTTGACCAGTTGATCGCGTACTTCGGCATAAGGCTTGGAATCGCCGCTGCGTACATCACGCAACCAGATGATGTGGTAACCATCGGGAGAAAGGATCGGCTTGGAAACCTGGTTCTTCTGCATGGCAAACATCGCCGTATCAAATGCAGGATTTGTCACACCTTTTTCCAGCCAGCCCAGGTCGCCGCCTTGGCGCCTGGAGCCAAGATCCTCCGAGTCCTGTACAGCCAGCTTGGCAAAATCTCCGGGGTTCGCGCCGGCGGCGATCTTCTCCGCCTTGGCGAGCGCCGCTTTCTGCTGATCCGGCGTGGCATTGGCAGGAACGTTGATCAGGATGTGCGAAACCAGCCTCTGTTCCGGCTGCACAAAGCGCTGTTTTTCGTCTTCGTAGCGTTTCTTCAGTTCATCTTCGCCGGGCGCCACATCGGGTGCGAGGTCGACGCCGTTGACCTCGAGATACTTCACCGACACTTGTTCAGGATTCATGTAGTCGGCGAGATGCGCTTTGTAAAAGCTTTCGATTTGCGCGTCGGTCATCTGACTATCCGTCAGCGTCGGCCTCGGCAACAGGAAGTAGCGCAGATCGCGACGCTGGGTGGCCAGCGCGAGGAAGCGATCAACCTGTGCGTCGCTCGTGATCGTGCTGTCGTTGATGGCATCGGGAATCAGCTGGCTGGCCAGCGACGAACGTATGTCGCTTTCGAACATGTCGGAGGTCTGGCGCCGGCTGGCAAGAAAGGTCCGGTATGTGGTCGGGTCGAACTGGTTGTTGATCTGAAAAGCGGGACTGGAAGCAATGTAGTCGCGCACCGATTGATCGGATACCCGCATGCCCCAGTCATCATTGGCCTGCAGCAGCAGCTGCTGGTCAACCATTCCGTCGAGCACGCGCTGCTTGGTCTCGGGCTTTTCAAAGACGCTGGCATCGAAATGTTCGCCCTGCTCGGAACTCGCCTGCTGCCGCAACTGGTTCATCCGGTCCTGGTAGTCGCGCTGGCTGATCTCGTGCTTGCCGACTTTCGCCACGAACGAGTCCTGATGCGATGTGAAATAGCTCTCCATGCCGAACAGCGACATTGCGAAAACACAAACACCAAGAAGGACGATGGATGGCCATCCATGCATCTTGTTACGCATTGCCTGCAGCATTGAAATCTTC
>JBDTZX010000410.1:0-2155 GCA_040004895.1 Rhodanobacter sp.
GAACAGCATGCCGTGCGACGCGATCTCACCCTGCCGGCCGGCTCGGTGATCGTGCCGATGGATCAGCGAGCGGCGAACGTGATCATCCATCTGCTGGAGCCGCAGGCTCCCGATTCGTTGCTGCGCTGGGGCTATCTGGACGCGATCTTCGAGGCCAAGGAATATGCCGAACCTCGCGTGCTCGAGCAGCTGGCGCGTGACATGCTGGCGAAAGACCCGTCGCTCAAAGCCGAGTTCGAACGGAAATTGCAGGCCGAGCCGGTATTCGCCGCCAGCCCCGAGGCACGCTTGACGTTCTTCTTCGAGCGCTCACCCTGGTATGCCGCGCAACAGGTCGGCGCTTATCCGGTATGGCGGCTGGACGCGGAACAGCTGCGGAAGCTGACAATCGGGCAACCGCAGACGCCCGATCGGCGCCCCTGACCTTTGACACTGTCTAGGCCATGACGTTTGGCCTAGCGTGGACAGGTATGGCTGCGTATCGGGGGGCTGCATGACGCCACGCGCCATTGACGACAATCACCGTACCCGCCCACAGGGCGTACACACCACAGAGGGATATCCATGACCCAGCATCACCTGAAGCCCGTGGCACTGGCAGTAAGCCTGGCACTATCGCTGGCCGCCTGCGGCAAGAGCGAGCAGGCCGCCGCCCCGGCACCTGCGACGACCAGCACCGCCACGGCCCCAGCCGCCGCCAGCACCACCGCCGGCGTCAACGCGGTCAAGAGCATCTTCGATGTCAGCGAGCTCGACTCGAACATCCAGGCCTGCCAGGACTTCAACGGCTTCGTCAATTCCAAATGGGTGGCCGCCAATCCGATTCCGGCCGACCAGACCCGCTGGGGCGCTTTCAACATCCTCAATGAGGCCAGCCTGAAGACCCAGCACGACATCGTCGATGACGCCAGCAAGAATGCCGACGGCGCGAAGGCCGGCTCGATCGAGCAGAAGATCGGCTGGCTGTATCGCTCGGGCATGGACGAAGCGACCATCGAGAAGAACGGCTTCGAGCCGCTGAAGCCGAAACTCGACGAAATCGCCGGCCTGAAGAACGGCGCCGATGTCGCCAACTTCATCATCAAGCGCTACGCGGACGGCGACGCCCAGGTGTTCCAGTTCGGCGCGGGTGGCGACTTCAAGCATGCCGACATGCAGATCGGCTTTGCCAATGAAGCGGGCCTCGGACTGCCGACCAAGGATTACTACACCAAACCCGACTACAAGGCGATCCGCGATGCGTACGTCGCCTACGTCGCCAAGGCCTTGCAGCTGACCGGCGTGTCCGATGCCGACGCCAAGAAGCAGGCCGACGACGTGCTGAAGTTCGAGACCCAGCTGGCCGCCGCGTCGCTCTCGCCGGTCGAGGAACGCGATACCAAGAACGAGTACCACTTTGTTTCCGTCAAGGACGCGGACAAGGTCACCCCGCATTTCAGCTGGGAGAAGTTCTTCGACGCGCAGGGCGTGACCATCGACAAGGGTTTCTCGCTGTCGCAGCCGAAGTTCTTTGCCCAGTTCGACAAAATGCTGGCCAGCACGCCGGTCAGCCAGTGGCAGGCGTATCTGCGCTTCCACGCGATCGACGAAGCCTCGCCATACCTGAGCAAGAATTTCCAGGACAACAGGTTCGCGTTCTACGGCACCACCCTGGCAGGCCAGCCGCAGCAGCGTCCGCGCTGGAAGCGCGTGCTGGGCGCGGTCAACGGTGGCATGGGTGAAGCGCTGGGCCAGTTGTATGTGGCCAAGGAGTTCACCCCGGAAGCCAAGCAGCGTGCCGAGGAATTGGTCACCAATATTCGCAATGCGCTGAAGGCACGCATCGAAACGCTGGATTGGATGAGCGCCGACACCAAGACCAAGGCGGTCGACAAGTGGAACAAGTTCCTGCCGAAGATCGGCTACCCCGACAAGTGGCGTGACTGGTCCGGTCTGGACATCAAGGCAGACAACTACTACGCCAACGTCGAAGCGGCGGGCAAGTTCAACTATCACTACGACGTCGCCAAGATCGGCAAGCCGACCGACCGCAAGGACTGGGGCATGACCCCGCAGACGGTCAACGCGTACTACAACCCCAGCGACAACACGATCAACTTCCCGGCCGCGATCCTGCAGCCGCCGTTCTTCGATGCCAAGGCGGACGACGCGATCA
>JBDTZX010000330.1:0-63245 GCA_040004895.1 Rhodanobacter sp.
GCGAGCCGCTGGCCCTGTCCCCGCTGGTCCATCGCTACCACCGAAGGGTTCGTCAGCAGCGCCTGCGTCCAGTGATCCAGCTCGGTCAGGTTGCCGCCGAAGAACAACGGCGACCGTGCAATCGACCACAGCGTCACCATGCTGCGCTGCTCGTCGCGGGTCAGTCGCGTTGCTCTTGGCTTGCCGTCGCCGGGAACCGGCCCCAGCCTGCCCAGCGGAAGCATGTCGGCGTCGGGCCAGTTGCCCGGCTTTGCATCCTTGGCCCAGCTCGCAATCACGGCGAACTGGTCCTTCACGTTCTGCGACCACTCCTTGTTCTTTTCCCAGTGGTCCCAGACGTCGTTCGAGATGCGCCAGAGCTGTGCGTTCTGCCCCAGCTCCACGGCCTCTGTCAGAGGCGCCGGGCCGGGTGAAAGGCTCAAGACCATGGGCCGTCCCGTCTTCACGATCGCACGGTGGATCATGCGAATCTCATCGCCCTTGTATGGGTGCGAGGCGATGCAGTCGACCTTGATGTAATCCACCCCCCAGCTCGCGTACTGCTGCATCAGGGCGTCGTACCAGGCCTGGCCCGCTGCATTGTCCTTGACGCCAACGTTGTCGGAATTCCAAGGGCACGTGTCGGTCGTATCCGCTGCATCGACGGCATGGAACACGCTGTCCGCGATCGGCATGTTTCCGGCCACCGCTTTCCTGGTGATGCCGCGAATGATGTGAATGCCGAACTTCAGCCCTTGCGTATGGACGTAGTCGGCCACCGGCTTGAATCCTGCCGTTCCTTTCGCCGTGGCAAAACGATCGAGCGCAGGCTCGTAGCGTCCGTTCGCATCGATGCGGTATTGCAGCGTCTCGGCCTTGGACGCTTCCTGCGGATTCGCCAAGTACCAACCCTCATCCACCACCGCATACTGATAGCCCGCCGGCTTCAAGCGCTTGGTCAGCGCATCCACATTGGCGCGAAACTCCGACTCGTTGATGGTCAGGCCGTAGGAGTCCCAGCTATTCCACCCCATCGGCGGCGTTGGAGCCAGCATCTTCTGTTGCGCTGTCGCCGGCATTCCAACCGCGAGGGCCACCGCAGCCACGCTCCACCACAAGCCTTTCAACATAATCTCTGCGCCTCGGTTCAAGGATGAGTTCACTATACCCAAGGGAAGGGGTCACCCTTTCGCCGTCCGTAGTCAAGGGATACGTACTTGCTCTTTCCCGGTTATGCCGAAGAGTCATTGCCCGTCTTGCTGCTTGCCACCCACCGCCGTGGTTCAAGCGGTGCCAAGATCTCGCCAGCCAGCGGGGCTGCGTCAGCGGCATTTGTTGCCTGGCAAACACTCAACGGTCATCGCCGGGAAACGAGAAACCGCAACGGAAGACGTTCGATCCGATTCGCTTGACGTCCTGCCTCCGGTTCCGGCTTTCGTTGTCGTTGTTATTTCGTCAAGGGAAGAATGCGTTCCCTGAGGATCTTGTACTCGGCGTCGACGACGTCCTGGTTGGGATCATGGCCGGCGTGTTCGAGTATCACCAGGTACTTCTGTGGAGCTTGCAGGCTGGCGTAGTAACGCTGGGCGATTCCGGGCAGGGCCAGCAGGTCGTGCGCGCCTTCGACAAAAAACATCGGGATCGCAAAGTCGGTGCCGAGCGCGGGCAGGTCGATCTGCGAGGCCATGCCATCGTTGTGCATGCCGACGAAGTTGAGGAAGGAATAGTCCTCGCCCGCTGCATAGTCGGCCAGGGCTTTTGGCGTGTTGTATTCGGCGACGGGAGCCCACCACGCCTTCGGTGCCGGCGTGGTGACCTTGGCCTCGTACTTGCGGATCACCCGGCGCACCTTGCCGAAGCTGCGCGGGTTGTCCCATGGTGGTTTGCCGACGCCTTCCAGTACGGCCAGCGAAGGCTTGTCATCGGCGGCACGTGCCAGCTTGAGCAGGTTCGCGTAGCTGGCCGCCTCGTTCTCGCGTGTGCTTACCAATTGCGACGTGCCGAGGTAGGCATAGAACAGTTCGGGATGGATTTTGGCCATGTGCACGGCCAGCACGGAGCCCCACGAACTGCCCCACAGGATCACCTTATTCTTGCCGTAGCGATGCGCAAGGTAGGCGGCCAGCTGGTTGCCGTCGTCGCGCATCTGCTCGATCGTCAACACGGCACCGGCTGCCGGCGGACTGCGGCCAAAGGTCTTGCCGGCGCCGCGCTGGTCCCACTGCACCAGAGTGAAGTGCTTGCTCCACGCGCCATACACCGCGTCCGAATAGACACTGAGCGGATTGCCCGGACCGCCACTGATGAACAGGATCACCGGGTTGGCGCAGCTGTCACCCTTGACGGTGATCCACTGCTCGATGCCGCCAATGGTGACGAAACCCTTTTCGTCCAGTTTGGTGGGGGCGGACGTACACGCAGGCGAGACGCCGGTGTCCTTCGCGGTGAGGCTGGTGGTCTGGGCGTGGACGCCCTGCACGGATATCCACAGGAACCCTGTGATGACGCAACTACCGAAGAACTTGAGCACGGTCTGGCGTCCATGGAATACGTCGGCGAAGCGCCGGCCATGGAGCATAGCGGATGCAGCCAGGCATCCGTCGGTGGGGATGATCGCCACTCCGGGCTGGACAAAAACGCGGCGGGGAAACTTTCTTGTCGTCAATAAACGGTCGACGCCGGCATGAGTGGGTGACAGTTTTTCGCAACGTCTCAAAGCTTCGCCGGATCGAGCACAAGATGCTTGATCCGCAGCCGCTTCCACGTATAGACGATGTGCACCAGGCCATCGCTGGTCTGGATCACCGCCGGATACGAGAACTCCGCGTGGGGCTCGTGCTCCAGGGTGAGTACCTTCTTCCACTGCTCGCCGTCGCGGGAGATGGCGACGGCCAGCGTGCCACGACCATCCCACCAGTCCTTGCCGTGAGGGGCAGGATTGTAGACAAGCAGGGCACGGTGGTCGCGCAGCACGACCGCGTCGATACCTGAATTCGGGTTCGGCACATCGAGCAGTTTCAATGCCGACCAGCTGCGCCCGCCGTCGTGGGAGCGTGTCGTCACCAGACTGTCTTGCCGGGTACGGCCGATCGCCTGCAGGTTGCCGCCGCTCCATGCCAGCAGGCTCGGCTGGATCGCCTCGATCGCCTGCGGGTTGGCGATCGGCGCGCCAACAGTCCACGTCCTGCCACCGTCTTCGGAACGCTCGAAGTGGAGGTGCCAGTGGCCGAGTTCCGTACTGGAAGGGCTGACGATGCTGCCGTCGGCCAACTGCACGGCCTTGTTCTTGATCGGGCCGAGCACGCCGTCGGGGAGTCGTTGCGCGGCCGACCAGTGCGCACCCTCGTCGTGCGATGTCTTGCGCATGCCCCACCAGTGCTGCGGGTCGGGGCCGACCTTGTAGAACAGCAACAACGGACCGCCGCGCGGTCGAAACAGCACCGGGTTCCAGCTGGGCTGGCGGGTAACGTCCGGTTGCTGTCCATTGGCGACTTCAACCGGCCGGCTCCAGTGTCCGTTCACCTGCCGCGTCAGCCAGATCCCCACGCCGGGGTCGCGCTCGTGCTTGCCACCGAACCAGGCGACCACCAGCCCGTCCGGCGTCTCGACAATCGTGGACGCGTGACTCTGCGCGGTCGGTGGTGCGGCGCTGATGAACTCGCTCAGGACGATGGCGTCCGTGCCAGCTGCCGATGCCAAGAATGGAACACCGAGCAGCACGAAGCCGAGACAGATCATCGATCGGCATGGCATGAGGAAGTCGAAGTTCGTGGTTGACATGGGCGCGGGTTGCAACCATCCCGTGATGGGGTCTCAAAAAAGTCTCAAGCAGCATACTTGTCTCTCGGGAAATCGGGGCAGAGTCGATTTTCTATATGCGCCGCTCCATCGAGTGGACTCTGACTCCCTTTTCTATCGCCGGGCGCGGCTGAGCGAGCCGTTTGCGGTGGATTCGCTGACGGACGCGCACGCTGATGAAGCTGCTCGTGATGAAGGTCGTCTTCATGCCGGCGTGATCGGCTGCGAGCTGTTCACGGTTGTGACGATCAGGGTGATCACGAGCACGCTGATGACGCCGCCGTTGCTGCGCCTGCGCCGCGCACCGGCCGTGCGGGACGCGTTGGCGACTAATGCCGAGGGCTGGCAATGCGCCGAGAAGATCCGCTTGCGGGTCGCAGCCGTACACATGCAGCAGGCGGTGCAACAACACGCGCATCCGCGCATCCGCGCTACACATGCGCGATGATGGCGGGGCAGTGAAATCACCACGGTTGCCAAGCTGACTGGATCGACATGCACGAAACGAATGCGGATGTGGATGTGGATGTGGTGGTACTCGGCGGCGGCCTCGCCGGTCTCTGCCTTGCGCTGCAACTGCGCACGCGCTTTGCGGATTTGTCGATCCGCGTGCTCGAGCGCAGCGCGCACCCGCCGCGCGCGGGCGCGCACAAGGTCGGCGAGTCCTCGGTCGAGATCAATGCGCACTACCTGTCGCATACGCTCGGTCTGCGCGCGCACCTCGACGAACACCAGGTGCGCAAGTTCGGCTTTCGCTTTTTCTTTTCCGACGCACGCAGCGATATCGGCAACGTCGCCGAACTCGGCGTCAGCGAGGTGTTGCCGACACCGACGTGGCAAATCGATCGCGGCGTGTTCGAAGCCTTCCTCGCCGAGGAAGCACGCCGGCGCGGCATCGAATTCAGCGACAAAGCCACCGTGCTTGGCGTCGATCTTGCCGAACGCGGCATGGATCACGTCGTGCGGTTCCGTCATCAGGGCAGTGAACACACGCTGCGCGCGCGCTGGCTGGCCGACGCCAGCGGGCGCGCCGGCTTGCTGCGGCGCAAGCTCGATCTCGATGTGCCCACCGGCCACGCCGCGAACGCGGTCTGGCTGCGCATCGATGCGCGCATCAAGGTCGACGACTGGTGCAGCGATGCCGACTGGCAAGCACGCTGCACACCGCAGGGCGAGCGCTGGCGCTCGACCAACCATCTGGTCGGTTCGGGCTACTGGGTATGGCTGATCCCGCTCGCTTCCGGTGCGCATTCGATTGGCATCGTCGCCGACGCCGCGCTGCATCCGCTCGAGTCGATGAACACCTTCGACAAGGCACTCGACTGGCTCGCGATCCACCAGCCACTGCTCGCGCGCGAGTGCGCCGCGCACCGCGACCAGCTGCTCGATTTCCGTTTCCTGCGCAACTATTCGCACGGCTGCAAACAGATGTTTTCGGGCGACCGCTGGGCACTGACCGGCGATGCCGGGGTGTTCCTTGATCCGTTCTACTCACCGGGCGGCGACTTCATCGCGATCGCAAATACCTACATCTGCGAACTCGTTGCGCGCGACCGCGCCGGCCAACCGGTCGGACCATATGCGCGCATCTACAACGATCTCTACCTGTCGTTTTGCGCGAGCACGCTGACCTTGTACAAGGGCCAGTACCCGGTGTTCGCCAGCCCTACCGTGCTGCCGCTCAAGGTGATCTGGGACTACACCTACTACTGGGGCGTGTTGTGCCAGATCGTGTTCCAGCAGCGCCTCGCCGACATCGCGCTGCTGGGCGAACTGCGCCCGGAATTCGAACGCGCGCAAGCGCTCAACCTGCGCATGCAGAGCCTGTTTCGCGCGTGGACTGAATGGGCTTCCTCCCGGAACGAACGCACGTTGCTGGACCAGTCGCTGCTGCCGTGGTTCACCGAACTCAACCGCGGATTGCACGATGCACTCGACGATGCGCAAGTTCGTGCACGACTGCGCGACAACGTGGAGCTGCTCGAACGCCTGGCTGCGACGATTGCCGAAAATGCAGTCACGGACGCCGATGACGCGTTGAACGACGTTTTCATCGACCTCGTCGTGGCCGGGCCACGCGTGATACTTTTCGCGGCCGCTGTAGCGGAAGCGGTGTAGCGACCATGCTGGTAACTTGCGAAAGCATCACTTCAGCGCACTATCCGTCGCCCAGCTTGCCCCGTGCACTGAGTCTGCGCATGGATGGTCGCTGAGCCGGCGAATATTCATGGTCGAGCTAGGGTGTCAACGTGTTGGGCAGTGCAGGTGCGTTGTTCGCCTCGCATGCTTGTTATGCCGCACTTGGCCAGACGCTGAAGCTCGTGCTTCCGCCTGCCGTGACCTTTTCAGACAGCGACAGACTCAGCGCGCCCCGGACAACGACTGCACTTTCGTCGCGGTACCGGGGCGTGCCACCTCGTACATCTCCCAGCCAATGCGTTTGAGAAGCCCCGCGCGATCGTCTCCCACGGAGTACAGATCGTTATGGTTGCGCCCCGGGATAAAACGGATGTCGGAGCTGGCATGCATGGCATCCATCGCCTGCTTGAGCAAAGCAACCGGTCCGTCCAGGTAATAGGTGTCTTCATCACCCACGATGACATGCAATTTGCCGTGCAGTTGCGATCGCTTGGTCGGCCATTCACGCTGAAGCTGGCGAACGATGTCGTAGTGATCGATCCATTCCCTGGCGACCGCCGGATCCACCGCCCCGGTGTCACGATCGAATAGCGGCTGCGGCCTTCCATCCGCACCGCGCGGCGAGAACACCCATTCGAACGAGTTCATCTGCCCACCCTCCTTACCCAGCACGCGCTCCAGCTGCGAGGATTCCCGCATGGACATCACCGCCTGCCCGTGTTCGCGCACCACCGGCGTCGATGAACCGTCGGGCCGACGATAAACGTTGGCGTGAGCGGTGTAGAGGTCCGTGTTGAGGAAGTCGTGGAAATCGATCGGGTCGGGCGCCGTCGACCAGGTTCCACCGAATGTCGCCGGATACCGCACCTGCAGCCATAACGACGCCCAGCCGCCCGACGAGTGACCCGTGACGAAGCGACCAGCGGGCTTCGCGTCCATGCGATAGTGCATTTCAAGATAGGGAATCAACTCGCCGACCAGCGCAGTCGCCCATGGGCCGTTGTTCACCGAATCGGCGAACACGTGGTTGCCCGAGGCAAGCGATTCGTCGGGGAACACCCAGATCATCGGCGGCAACGCACCCTGATCCGCAAGCGCCTGGATTTGCGCCACTTCCCCGGCGCTGCGCGCCATGCTGCCGCCATAGCTGCCGAAGTAATAAACCGTGGGATAGGTCGTTGGCGCCGATGGATCGTAGCCGCGGGGTGTCAACACCCAGCCACGCATGGTCATTGGCCGCCCCCAGAAGGCCGACAAGGCTGAACTCACGAAGGCCATCGGGTGTGCATTCGCCCTTGCCGCCGGCACACTGTCACGGATCCATTGCGGCCAACTCGAGGGCAGCTGCCAAGGGTCTCGTTCGGGCAACGGTTTGCCCAGCGCAAACACCGGCAAGGTCGTCGCATCTCCCACTGTCACCACCTTCGCCGGACTTTCCAGATCGCCAGCGCCACGGCCGAAATGGGTGTAATCGCCGTTCGTATCTAGCAGCGCCTGGATCAGGTAGCGTCCAGGCTGCAGTTGTGAAAAGCCTTTTGGAAAAGCCAGTTCGTCCAGATCGATGTCGACCCGGCTACCCGGCTCGAGCCGATGCACGTCGCAAGCCGCCACGGACATTGCACTGGGCTCGAATTCATCCATGTCCGCGATGGAAGTCGCGGCTTGCTTGCCGGATTCCTCGGCGCGCCGCGTGAAGACTAGCAGCCGGCCGTTGACAGGCCCGGGCGCATCGGCGCGCAATGTCACCACGAGGTGTCGGTGCGGCATGGCTGCGATGGCGTGGACGGCCTGCGATGAGACGCTCAGCAGAGCGAGTGCGCAAAGAACGTGGCTTGTGGATGTATGCGATCGCATCGGACTTCCTCGAGCATAAGGTAGCTTGCTCATTGCAGCAGGTCTGTCCTCAAAAAGGGATCAAAAAAGATGAATCAAGGCGCGGCTTGGAATTGTTCGACGCATCCGCGGCTGAGTTTCTGCATGAGGCGGGCGATCGCGCCATTCCCGGGTGGTGTGGCCAGCGGATGGACATGATTGTCCATCGGCAGGCAGGCGAGCCGGCAGCAGTCGGTGTCAAGCAAAGCTTGTCGCAACAGCGTCAGGTAACACCGTCGACCGACATCGTCGAGAAAGCACGGAAGGCAACTGTTGCCACTTAGTACAACGTGATGCTGAATACCGGGCAGGTCGAGGCGTGGTTGTCTGGCCATTGCCTGAGGACCGGCGCGGGCAAGCCTTCCGGTAACGACGATTGTCACTGCACCTGGTCAGTATCAGTCTCTCGTACTTGTCAGAAAGCAGACCTGTCTCTGTTCGATCCCTGAGCTTCTTGATCCTGGCGGCGAAGTGGTGGCGCCGTTCTTGTTCGTGCACCCCGTCGTCGGACCCAGGTCTGGGTCCGGTTGTCAAAAGAAAGCCCGACGCGACGTCGGGCTTTCAAAACATGCTGCCGGTGGCGATTGACGAGCGGCGTTATTGCTTCATCGCGACGAGGGTGATCTTGCGGTTGCTTGGCTTTTGCGTCTCGACTCTCGTAAGGGTCTTGCCATCGGACGATACCGTCATGCTGGTGATCGAGACAACTTTGCCACCCTGCGTGTCGGTTTCCTGCAGCGCCTTTCCAACCATCTTTACCGTGACCATGTCGGTGCCGGGATCGCCCTTGAACGCGGCGGGCTTTCCGCCAAGTGTGGCGTCGTACGATTGCCCGCGAGGATTGCTCATGCTCACCATCTTGCCGTTCACCTTGTAGGTCATCGTCAGCATGTTGTCCGACGCACTCTGAAAGCTGGACCTCTGCCACGTGCCCGCCGCTGCGTTGGATCCTGCCGGAGCCTTGCCGATACGTGTCAGCGTTCCCTTGACAGTGGATGTGCCGCCGGGCCGGGTATCAACCGATTCGAACGTGGCGGTCTCGCCGTCTGACGCCACGGTAGTAGTCATCTTCTGCACCACGGCGCCTTCCTTCTTGGCCGTCTGGGTGATGGTGTGGTCGTTGTCCTCGTGGACCGCAAAGGTATCCATTCGGGGGTGTCCGGTGACGGGGTGATCCATGCCATCGGCCTTGATGTGGATCGGTGGCGTGCAATTGCAGGTGAATTCACCGCCTTTCAGAGTGATCACCGTGGGCGTGCCAGATGCATGCACCTTGCTGATATCAATCTTCCAGGTGCCGTCAAACGTGCTCTGCGCCAGTAGCTGACATGGCAGCAGGAATGCCGCCAGCACCATCCCGCCCATCAATAGCTTTTTCATCGACTGTCTCCTACCTGGTGAATACCGTGGCCGAGATCTGCTCGAAACGCTGAGGATGCCCCCGAAGCTACCGGAATCTCTCCGCGTCTAATGGGTCCCAGCGCGATGAATCTACTCCGAAAAGCAAAACGGCGTCGGGTTCATCTGCCCCGGTTTCGGACCAGCTATTGAGCGAGTCGACCACGCAGAAGCATCAGCAATGCATCTGCCAGATCGTGCTGAAAGTCGTAGCGCAGGGCCGCCAGTTCAGAACGCGCGTTCACCTCCGCCGCAACCTTTGCCGGATGGCTTAGCGGCTGGAGTCCGATAGGCAGGGGCAGGGCCTGGTGAATGAATTTCTCGAACGCAGATGCGGATATCAACGGCATGCAGCTGTGAAAGTCGGGCGCCGTATTCTTGCGTACGCTCAGCAGCCCATGCTTGAACCCCACCATGCGCTCGCATTCCGAAATGGCGCGGGTTTGGTCAGCCCAGCCGCACCCAATCCATGGCTTCAAGCACATAAGGAGCGAACAGGTAATCGCGGATCGTCGTGATCCGGTCGTTCCTCCAATCCAGCAGCACGAAGTGCGTGGGTTCTTCCATCGGACTACCGCTGTCGAAGACCAGCATGGCTGGGCGCCCTTCGACAGCGCCGAAGGCGAACCGCCATTTCGTCTCTTCGGCATAGCGCGTGAAATAAACGCCGACCTTGTCGCGTCCCTCCAGCTTGATCCGGTTCACCAGCTCAAGCTTCACGTCGTCGGCGAGCATGACGCGGATCGCATCGAAATCGCCGCTCTGGAATAGATCGACATAGGCGGCAATTTTCTGTCGGGCCGCATCGGACATCAGCGGCAGCCGGGTGTCTTCGGGTAGCTGCGCGAGTTGCCGCAGCGCCGTGCGTCCGCGCTGAAGCGCTGATTTGGCGGCGGCCGGCGTAGACCCGGTGATGCTCGCAATCTCCTCGACCGAATGGCCCAGCACATCCTTGAGGATCACCGCACAGCGCTGAAGCTCAGGCAGCTGCAGAAACGTGTGGAAGCTGACAGCGACAATATCCACGTCGGATTCTGGCGCCGCCATCTCGATGACGTCGGTGAACGGAACGACCGTATTCCGGGACCTGCGACGCAGGAAGTCGAGGCACGCATGGTGGGCGATGCGAATCAGCCAGCCTTCGAGATTATCCACCTCGGCACCCTCCGCGCGTGCGCGCAGGGCCTTGACTAACGAGTCCTGCAATACGTCCTCGCCATCAACCGCCGAGCCCGTCATGCGCGCACAGTAGCGATGAAGGCGCGGCCGCAACGTTTTCAGACGATCCTCGAATTCGTTCGTGTTCATGGTTCGAGACCTACGGCGCTTCCGCGCTCTTTTCCGTCAATGATTGGACAGAAATGTCGATGAGAATCCTGGATAGGGCGGCCGGTTGTGACAAAAATGGCGAGTGGCTGCTTTCCAATGTGTGGGTCGTTGTCTTGCCGCCGATGGCACCATCAACCGTCGCAATCATGTGATCCTGGCAGGTCAATGGAATCGCGTAATCCTGTGTGCAGCGGATGTAGTGGCGCGGCACCGTGCCAAATCTTCCCGGCGTAATTCCCGAGGGGGTGACGGCACCGGCGATCGGTTCGTCACAATGAAGTTGCGCCGCCGCATGCGCAAACTCCGAGTCCGACGCGTCGCCATAAAACGTCGCTTTGAGCTGCGATGTGTAGGCGTCGTCGGCCGATCCAATATGGATCCTTGTCGCGCCGATGGCGGCGGGGTCGCCCACGAACAGCCCGGACCCCAGAGCCGAAGACATGGTTTCATGCCGGAGCATCGCCAGCAACGGCATGCCATTGGGCAGCATGAACCCAGAAAGGTATACGACCGCGAGAAGCAGCTCCGGAACCTGCTCGGCAACCGCCGAAATCGTTAACCCGCCAGCCGAGTGTCCGACCAGAATGATTTTGCCGTCGCCGAGCGCTGCGGCTTCCTTCACCAATGCGACTACCGCTTGTGTCCGATCCTCCTGCGTAACGCCGGCCATGGGTGACCGCTCAGCGGCGAACGTCGCGGGGTCAAACGGGCGAAGACCGAGCGACGTTGGCGCTATCGCATGTGCCCCCGCGCCGGGAAGGTCGAGCGTCAAAGCTGCGAAGCCTTGAGCTTCAAGTATTGGGGTGACCTTGTCCCACACCGAATGGTTGTGAAAACCGCCGTGGACCAGGACAAAAGCTGTTTTGGATATCGACATCGCGGATCCTTTTTGTTTGATTTTACGGTCTTCGTGACCTGTACAGGCGGCCACAGTGGATAGCTTCAAACTTCCCTGCTGTCGAAAAGAAACATTTGAACGCCCGAGTCATCAGGTGCATAGAGTTGGCGATCCGCCGCAGCCGCTTGTCCCTCCGGGCTGGCGAACGCCTTCTTGATCGCGTCGAGATCGTCAAAATGCAGCGTCCCGATCAGGTACACATCGGGCGAACCGGCTACTACGGTGACGGGCCCGTGACTGATCTCGTATCTCCTGAGGCCCGGAATCTTCCTGGCCAAAGGCAGATGCGTCTCGAAATAGTGTTTTTCGAACGCTTTCACGTCAGCCGGCTTCTTGTAGACAACGACCATTCGAGCCATTGCGGTTCTCCTTTTCTGATTTTTCGTGACCAAGGCTTGCTTCCGCGTTGGCCCTCAGCGGCTCTTGCTCAACATCGCCGTGCCCAGGATCGAGTCGACGCTCGCCAGCGCGAGGATCTTCGAGAAACAGGCTTGCATGCGCGGGTCGCTGCGCATCGCCTCGATGGCGGCGGGCGTCTCCCATTCGGAGTAGATGGCTACGCTGGCGCCGTCGCTTGCGGCGATCAGCCGGCTTGTTGTCCAGCCGCCAAGCGTGCTGACGACGGTGTCGATATTCTGTTTCAGGAGCGCGATGAGCGCCTCCTGCTTCGCCGGTTCGACCGTCAGCAGATTGATCAGGGTGACGAATTCGCCGGACATGGTTGTATCCCCTTCTGTTGTGGATACATCAAGGACGAAACGGAGGGTGGAAACGGATCGCAAAAGCAGAATCAGATTGCACGTTCCGCTGTCATGCTACGAGTCGTTCCCATTGACGCTCATGTTTGAACCCAGAAAGCTCAGAGCGGGTGCTGCCGGTAAAATTGCTCGAGTTGCCGATAGACGTCGGGCAAGTGCTGGCGCAAGACGGCCGGCGCCTCGAAAAATTGCTCACTGGCAACGGCAAAGAACTCGGCCGGACTTTCCAGCGCATACGGGTCGATCGGCAACTCGGCGCCGTTGCGTTGTTCTTCCTTCAGGCGGTCCCACGCGCTGGAGAAGACCTTCGACCACGCGCGACGATCCATGCGCCGGTGCAAGGGCGGAAAACCGTTGGCGTCGCCGTTGAGCATGTCGAGCTTGTGCGCCATTTCGTGGATGACCACGTTGCGTCCTGGCTTCTGCCCCATATCCAGCACATCCGCCCACGACACGATCACCGGCCCGCGCCCCCATGCCTCCCCGGCCAACACGTTGTTGGATTGGTGAACCACACCCGCTGCATCGGTTTGTTGGCGACGCGGAATGAACGCGGCCGGATACACGATGACGCTGTACCAACCGTCGTACCAGTCAAGGCCCAGTTTCAGGATCGGTACGCAGGCGTGGGTCGCAAGCAGGACGCGGTCGGCGTCGTCAAGCTGCAACGCCGTGACCGGCTCCAGCGACTTGCGATCCAGGAACAGGGTTGCCAGCACGCGCAGCGTGGCCTGATCGGACGCGCCGAGCCGACGCGCTGGGGCACAGCGTTGCAGCGCGTCCTGCCAGAGCTTTTCGGGGATCGGGTGCCGAGCGACGATGCGTCGGACTCGCCAGTTTCTGATTTTGTCGAACATGGCCACTTTCTTGAGGGTCGTATCGGTCAAGAGGATCAGGGTCCCGGTGTGCTTTCTCAAGCGTGAGATCCCCGGACCATCTCGACGGGATGCTTTGGGCACCAGCCCTGCTAGAGGCATCAGATGCTGTTCCGCGGGTGAAACAGACTCGGACCCCTGCAAGTTGGCACCAGTCGTGCTTCCTCTTACGCATGAAGATGTTTCTTGCATCCGCCTGGCGCCAGCGGCCACGGTCGCGGTTGGTTGGCCGACGTGACTGGAGCACGGAAACGCCATGTAACAGTGGTACCCATGGTCGGCGTTCCACGTATCCGACGTGCGGCCATCAGGCGTTGTGTGACGACGTAGAACGGCAGTACTGACGCAGATGGGACAGATTGAGTGTGAAGGCGGTCGCGGGAGGCGCAGGGTAGGTGAGGCGATTTCACACGGATTGAAGGCCGGCAGGCATGCAGCGGCAAAGAGATTCGATGCACCCGTACGCGGAAAGGGATGGCGGTGGCGTCTCCATCGACGTGCCGAGGCTTGACCAACGTGGTCCGCCCCGACAGGAGGATCGAATGAAACGAATTCTGTGTCTGCTGGCCTTCACCTGGCTCGCTTGTCTCGCGATGCCTGTGCTTGCCGGCCAAGATCATGTCGCCGTCGATCATGCCGCGCTCGTCAAAAGCGTGAACGGCGACGTCAAGGTCACCCGCCAGCACGATACATTTGTGGCGACCAGCGGCACCACGCTGCAGGTTTCCGATCGCGTGGTCACGGCGCCCGGAGCATCGGCCGCCATCGTGTTCCGGGATGGGACGCTGCTGACCCTGGGATCGGGAGCGGACATCCTGGTGCGCGACTACGTGTTCGAACCGAAAGACAACAAGTTCGCTTTCTCGCTCTACCTGGCCAAGGGATCGGCGATCTACGAGTCCGGCAAGATCGGCAAGTTGTCCCCGCAATCGGTGAAAGTCGAGACACCGAAGGCAACGGTGGGCGTGCGCGGCACCCGTTTTCTGATCGAAGTGAACTGAGCCGACCATGGCGATTCCACGCATCAGCGCCCGGCTTTTCACGTTTGTCCTGCTGGCCATCGCAGGGTTGCTCTCCGGTTGCGTCGCCGGGACCCGCGTCACGTTGCTTCCTGACCAAAGCGGTCACGTCGGCGCAGTCACGGTGTCCGATGCGCAAGGACAGCAACGTATCGACCAGGCTTACAACACCGTCGTGGTCGACCCATCTTCGGCGCCCGGCAAACCGCGTATGAATGATCGCCTGGCCTTCGAAAAGGAACATCGCGCGCTGCTCGATGCGCAGCCGACTCCGCCTCGGAGCTTCGTGCTGAACTTTCTGTTTGACAGCATGCAGCTGACGCAGGAGTCCAGGAAGACGCTGCCCGAGGTTTTGCAGGCGGTGCGTCAGCGCAGTCCGACCGAGGTTACTGTGTTCGGCTACGCCGACTCGTCGGGGACCGCTGCCTACAACATGGCGCTGTCGGCACAGCGCGCCCGAGCCGTGGCGCGCCTGTTGAAACAGATCGATCCGAGCCTGCCCATGGAGGTGAAGTACTTCGGCGACAAGGCGCCGTTGGTACCGACACCGCCGGGTGTTCGGGAACCGCGAAACCGGCGGGCCGAAGTCTTCGTTCTCTGACGTCGATCGGCGATGAAGCCCATCACCTCATTCGCCACGCTGTCGCGACGCGCGATCTTTTTATTTCTGCTGGCGGGATTGTCGATTGCCTTCGCTGTCGGTCTTGGTGGGCTGTTCAACGCCGCACCGGTCGCACGCCTTGATCGGTTCGTGCTGGACACCTTGCTGGTGCGCACTGCCTCGGGCGCCCGCGCGCCCGGCACGGTGGTGGTGGATATCGATGAAGTCAGCCTGTCCGCCCTGGGTCAATGGCCGTGGCCGCGCTATCGCGTGGCGCAGCTGATCGAGCGAATCGCCGCCGCGCATCCTTCGGCCATCGCGATGGACATCGTGTTTCCCGAGGCTGATCGCGCTTCGCCGGCCGACATCCAGCAGACCTTCAAGCGCGATTTTGGCATCGATGTTTCCTTCAACGGTGTACCGACTGCTTTGCTGGACAACGACGGCTATCTTGGCCAGGAGATGGCGCGTGCCGATGTCGTCGGCGCGCGGTATTTCTATTTCGACCATGTCACCCGTAACGACCATCCAGCTCGCCCGGGGGTCGGCTTCGACGGTCGCGTGGACTTGCTGTCGCTCGACCGGGCGCCCGGTGTCCTCAACAGCGTCGATGCCATCGCCTCGCAGACCCGCATCACCGGCTTCCTCAACAGTCGCCTTGATACCGACGGCGTGTTGCGACGGCTGCCCTTGCTGATCGAACACGATGGCGTTGTCCACGCCAGCCTCGCCCTGGCTGCCACCATGCGTTCGCTCGGCGTCGGATCGGGTCGGGTGGAATCCGGCACTGACGGATTGTCGATCCGGGTCGGATCGCACCTGATTCCCGTGGACCGGGCCGGCTACGCACTCCTTCGGTTCAACGGGCCGTCGCAGCGCTATGCCGGTGTCCCCGCCGTGGATGTGCTGGACGGTCGCGTTCGACCCTCGGATCTGCGTGGCCGGATCGTCTTCATCGGCTCTTCGGCACTCGGCCTCCACGATGTGGACAGGACGGCGGTGGACCGGGATTTTTCGGGTTTGAAAATCCAGTCCGTGATGGCACAGAACATTCTGGACGACCATTCGGTGCGTATTCCGACGTGGGGCAGCAAGTCCGCGCTGCTGCTTGGTCTGCTCGTTGCCCTCGTTTTTTCCAGCTTGTTCGTTGCCGGTCGTGGCCTCGTGTTGCTGGCCACTTTCTGCGTGTTGTCCGGTGCCGCACTGGTGGCGATGGTTGCGGTGGTCTTTGTGCGGGCCGGACTGTTCCTTCCAATCAGTGTGCCCTTGCTGGTCATGGGTACGCTGCTGGTGCTGGCGCTGGTGGTGCGTCTTGTCATCAACCAGCGCCGTGCGCAGCGCTTGCGCAAACAGCTGGAGAACGCGCGCCAGGTGACCATCGAGTCCATGGCTGCGGTCGCCGAAACTCGCGACCCCGAAACCGGCGGCCATATCAAGCGCACCCAACATTACGTGCGCGCGATTGCCGAGCAATTGGAGCGGACCGGGCACCACACGCAGATACTGACCAGGGAATACATCGACCTGTTGTTTCTCTCTGCGCCATTGCATGACATTGGCAAGGTCGGGGTGCCGGACCACATCCTGCTCAAGCCCGGGCCGCTGACCGTCGAAGAGATGAAAGTCATGCGACAGCATGCGGAGTTCGGCCGGAAGATCATCTTCAGCACGGCGAAACAGATCGAAGGCGACAACTTTCTCCTGATCGCCGGCGAGATCGCTGCCACGCATCACGAAAAATGGGACGGGAGCGGCTATCCAGGCGGCTTGCGTGGTCAGGACATTCCGCTGTCCGGCCGCATCATGGCGGTCGCCGACATCTACGACGCGCTGATCAGCAAACGCTGTTACAAGGATCCGTTTCCTCACGCTCGTGCGAAGGCGCTGATGCGCGACCTGCGCGACACGACCTTCGACCCGGTGGTGCTGGATGCCTTCCTGGCGATTGAAGCGAAAGTCTTGAAAATCGCAGCCCGCTTTCGCGATGAGGACCGTGCCATCGTCGAGCCGATCGCGTAGTCGATCCTTGGTCGAGGCCGCCCGCGTCCTGCGATCCCTGAAGAGCTGCGCCGTTCTCTGTCGCGCTCGCCAGCGGCCCGACACTTCCGAAGGCCGGACTCGTTACCCGCAAAGCCAGAGTCGGTGCGCACCATTTGTACATGTCTGTCCAAGGCTGCAAGCAAAGGCACAAGCTACCTACGCCAATTGCCTTGTCATCGGTGAGTTCTGCCATGGCCGGAGCGAAAAAAAAGAGGCGGGCTGGGCTGTCTTGGGGATCGCAAGTCCTTCGCGTCCAGGTTTGGATCGATCCCCGGTATGTCAGCTGGTCAAGAGTCAATGCGTCGGGCATCGAGCGACATCGGCAAGATACGGCAGGACGGGTTGAGGACAGGTTTCAATGTCGCTTAACTTCCCCCGCCCGGGTTTCGGTGACAATTTCCACAACGGATTCGGAGACGTCGATGGATCTCGCCACGCTCGTCAATATCGCCAGTATCGTCAGCAGCATTGCGGTGCTGATTTCGCTGATCTATCTGGCCTTGCAGATCCGCCAGGGTGCGCTCAACCAGCGCGCGCAGATGGATCGCGGTCGCTCGCAACAGGTGGGCGAATGGCTGCAGTTCATTGCCGGCCCGGACATCGCACCGCTGATTCTTCGCGGTCACGTGTGCGATCCGAGCCTCAGTGCGAGCGAGCGGCAACGCTACCTGTGGAGCATGTACCCGCTGTTTCTGCATTTCGAGGACAGCTATTTCCAGCGCCGTGCCGGTATGCTCGGCCAGGGTCAATACGTGTCGATCCTGGGTCATCTGCGCTCGCAATGCTCGACGCCGGGCTTTCGCAGCATCTGGCGGCACATCCGGACGCGGTTTCCGGGCGACTTCGTAGAGTTCGTCGATAACGTCATGCAGGAAGTGTCGGGCTCGGGCATCGAAATTCGCGACTGGATGGCGGAGAACGATGCGAAGGATTGCCCGCCCTGATCCGACTTTTGCAGGAGCGAAATCGTGCAAGCTACCGATGGTCCGTTCGATCTGGTGCTGTCCTATCCGCAGTGGCAAGGCTCCGGTCGACCGGAAAACCTGCGTCGAGGCGCGGAGGCTGCGGCCCAGGTATGCCGCAACTACGGGCCACTCGTGCGTGTCCCGGAGGCCGGCGAAGGCGAAGCCGGCGGCGGCGTCCGGCGCTGGACGGCGATCACCGAGCAATTCCGTTCAGCCCAGGCGATCCTTGATGCGAGGCGGCCCGGACGCATTCTGACCGCCGGTGGGGATTGCGCCTGCGATATCGCGGTGATCGATTACCTGCATCGACGATATCCGGACCTGACCGTGATCTGGGTGGACGCGCACCTCGACGCGAACACGGTGGACACGACGCCCAGCGGCAATTTCCACGGCATGCCGGTGGCCGCGATTCTGGGTTCAGCTCCGATCGAACTGCAGGCGTTGCTCTCGAGACCACTGTCGCCGACGCAATTCCGTTATGTCTCGGCGCATGTGGGCGACGAGGGTGACTGGGCGTTCCAGCGGACGCATGATCTGAGGTGGCTGGAACCCGGGCAATGCATTGTCGGAGAGACCGTTTCCGGGCCGATCCACATTCATTTCGATCTGGACGCGCTCGATCCTGCCGAATTTCCGCACGTTGCCTATCCCGATGGCAGGCTGTCCTTCGACGCTGGACTTGCTTTGGTGCGCAGCGCTGCTGCCACCGGTCTGGTCGGCCTGACGATCACCGAGTTCGCGCCTGCCGACGAAGGTGCTGCAAAGGAAGGTAGTCGCTTCCTCGAACGGCTATGCGAGGCCTGTCGCACAGGCTGAGAGGGGACGCAGTGAGGTTGCCCACCATCATCGAAGTCCGATGGCCGAGTGTCTGCCTGGCTGACCTGGCCAAGGTCAGCATTTGTTTCGGCCGAAAATCGCGGGACGGCCGTAGCCGCCTTCGAATTGAAACGACTGACGTGGATCAGGCGACGAGCGGCGGAGGCATGCCAGGCACGGTGTCGTCGCCACACACGTCGCGCCACAGGTAATACATCGTGCCGAACATCATCGTGAACATGATCAGCATCATGGCGATGTAAAACGCCATCATCACCACGATCATCAGCCATGTGCCGACGAGTTTGGCAAGCAAGGCGACCACGATGACCACGATCACAAGGACGATGGCAATGGCAATCCAGGCAAGGAAGACGCTCACCGCAAACACGATCAGTGGCAGCAGATTTTTCAATGCGCCGACGATGCCGTCGCCGACTGCTCCGAATACGCCGCGACGGCGCAGCGCAACCTGGCCAAGGCCGATCGCATACAAGCCCATGATGAAAAGTGCGAGCACCATGAACAGCGTCAGGGCGATACCGAAACCATGGGGCAACCCTGGTGGGGGCTGATGGTTGGCCTGTACCGTCAGCATTTGCATGTACCAGCTGGCGATGCCCCCTCCGGTTGCCGCGATGATGATACCGATCATTGCAGCGTAAACTACAAGCATCGTCAGTCCGTAGCCGATCAGTGGCAATGCTTCGCCTTGTCGATAAGGCTTGAAGATGTCGAGCGCGCCGGCTGGCAGCCCCTGCTCGGCCGCGTCGATCACCTGCAGATAGCCTGCGTAGAGCGGCACCAGCAGCAGGCCGAGCACCATGGAAACCACCATGAGTATCCAACTGAAGCCGGGGTTCAGCGGTTGGCCCGTCTGCAAAGCATGGAATTGCAGCGGCAATGTGATCAGCGACGGCAACAACGCCGCCACCACCAGAAGGGCTGCGCCACCGAACAGCGGCTTTGGATGGCGAAAGCCAACGCCCACACCTTGTGTCAGCCAGCCCAGGCCGGCCAAGGGTCCCCTGGATCGTGTCGTCATGCTGTCCCTTCCCCTGGTGATCGGCGCCCCCGCGCCGCGCTGGCCGAGCATAGCAGGCGATTGCAATCCGGCAGTTCGTGAGCTGATCGGGCCGGAGCCGTTGCAAGAAAGGTTTGCGGCAAATGCTTTGGTCCACTCTGTATTTCTTGCGCCTGTCGTTTCCGACTGTTCCGGCTACCATCGCTCCAGCTGTGCTTGTCGGGGTGGGACGCTGCAGGCGCTCGAACCAAGGCTGTCTTTCGAACGGAACCATCATGCGTGAGTGGTTGATTGCCGCGATGTTCCTGTTGCTTCCAGCTTGCTTGGCGGCCAGGGACAAGCCGTGCCGCTCCAACCCGATGGTGAGAGGCAAGTCCTTTGTGGTTCATGGTCGACTATCGGTCTACAACGGAAGTCCGGCGGCGAGGATCTGGGAGATTGGCACGCACCGCTTGCTTGGTATTTCCGAGGGACGATTTTATCGGGAAGGCTATGCAAACCTGCCCGAGTCGATCAAGGTCAGACTCGACTTTGAAACCGATTTGTATGGAGATTTCAGGGTTTATCCCTTCACCGAATCAAAGCCTGGAGTGATGCAGCTGGTTTGCATCGAGGCGGTGAGAAGTCTCGTGATAAGGAAGACCCCAAAGCAGGACGGTGCAGGCTAGACCTGCACCGATTTGGTTCCATTCGTCTCGGCCGACTGTTCGCCACCAGCTCGAGGGAATTTTCTGCCCAGGCTTGGAAGCATTTCTTCCCCGAGTGCCATGATGTCCGGACACTTTTCAGGCGTCGACTCAGTGCGCCACGTATCCCGCGCCGAGCAATACCTTTCCAGGCAGTTTCCCGGTCATCCTGCTGTCATCAACCACCGGCACGCCGTTGACGAGAACGTATTGCATGCCGACGGACAGCTGGTTGGGTTTTTCATAAGTGGCAACATCGTGGATCGTCTGCGGATCGAACACCACGACATCCGCCCACATGCCCTGCTTTAGCACGCCGCGATCGTTGAGGTGCATTCGTTGCGCCGGCAGTGCACTGAACTTGCGGATCGCGTCGGGCAGGGTGAGCAGATGCTGCTCGCGGACGAACTTCGACAGGATTCGCGGGAACGTGCCGTAGGCGCGTGGATGCGGGTAGTCCTTGCCGAGGATTCCTTCGGGTGAGGTGCCGGAATAATCGTTGTCGACCGACACCCACGGCTGCTTCAGCGCGAGTTCGACGTCGTGCTCATCCATGCCGAAGATCACCACCGAGGTTGCCGCGTTGTCCTTGATCAGGAAATCCATGATCGTGTCGATGGGATCCTCGTGCCATTGCTTCGCGATCTCGTCGATGCGCATGCCCTGATATCTGGCGAGTTGCGGATTGCTGACGACGCTGATCAGGATGTCATGCGGGCCGTTGATGGCGAGCCATTCGTTGTCCCAGCTGGCGTCGGGTGTGGTCATGTCCTTGCGGATGCGGGCGCGCATCGCCGGATCGCGCAAGCGTTCGAGCAGCTTGCTGTTGCCGCCGTCGTGCGCCCACGGTGGAATGATGGCGGAGAACGTGTTCTGCCACGCGGTATAGGCGTAGGTATCCGCAGCCACATCGATGCCATCGGCACGCGCCACATCGATGCGGGCGATGATCTGGGGCATCTTGCCCCAGTTGGGTTTGCCCGAAGCTTTCAGGTGGAATATCTCGACCGGGATGTGCGCCTCTCGGCCAATGCGGAACGTCTCGTCGAGTGCGGCCATTTCGTCGTTCGCTTCGCTGCGCATGTGGGTTGCATAGATGCCACCGTGGCGCGACGCCGTCTTCGCCAGGGCGATCAGTTCGTCGGTGCTTGCGTAAGGTGCCGGTGCGTATTGCAGCGCGGTCGAAAGCCCCATCGTGCCTTGCTGCATGCCGTCGGCGACGAGCGCCTGCATCCGCTTGAGTTCGTCGGCGTTCGGCGCGCGGTTGTCGTAGCCAATCACCATTTCGCGCACTGTGGCGGCACCGATGTACGTACCCATGTTGATGCCGATGCCCTGTTTGCGCAGCCGGCCGAAGTAGCCATCGAACGTGCGCCAGTCCACCTTGAGGTGATAGTGGTCGAGCCCGGGTTGCATCTCCTTGAGGATGGCGTCGTCGAGCGGTGCAATCGACTCGCCCTCGCCGGTGATCTCGGTGGTGATGCCCTGGTAGATCTTCGATGGCAGCCGGGGATCGACCAGTACGGTAAGTTCGGATTGCCCCAGCATGTCGATGAAACCGGGCGCAACCACCATCCCGTGCGCATCGATGCTGCGCTTCGCATGCGCCTCGGCCAACTGGCCGATCGCCGCGATGCGGCCATCCTTTATCGCCAGATCCCCCGAATACCAGGGCGAACCGGTGCCGTCGATAATGTGGCCATTACGGATGATCAGGTCGTAGTCGGCGCTTGCATGCGATGGTGACGCACCCGCAAGCAGCGGGCAGAGGCAAAGCAGCAGGCAGGCCAGGCGCAAGCGCATGTCAGTTTCCCCTTGGTTGCATGACGGTAGCCATCGGAGACGGCTCTGCGGGAATACCCGCGACGCACAGCTCCGTTGTGCGCCGAGTTGCTTGATCATAGAAGAAAAAAACCGCAGGCCGGAGTCGACCTTTCGCAAGATGGACTCCGCCGCCGCTTTGGCCGTCGGCCCGGATGACAGCCGCCCGCGCCAGGCGCACCATGTGCTGATCCGCGGCAGGCAAATCGCCGCCTGTGGCAGCAGGCAGGCCATCAACGATCCGGGGAGGGTCGAACCATGCAAACGACGAAGCTGTTCGCGATGGCCAGCGCGCTGGCCCTGCTGGCGTTGTCGTTGATGGCCGCCGATGCCGCCGATGCCGCTTACGCCTGCTGGGAGCCGGCGTTCGTGGCGGGAAATGCCGACGCAGTGGCGCATTGCTATGCGCCCGACGCGGTGTTCTGGTTGCCCGGTGCGTCGACGATGCGCGGGCGTGCCGCGATCCGCGCGGGGTACGCGGGTTACTTCGCCGCTGCGACGATAAAAAGCATCAAGCAGGTCGAGATGGGCAGGTTTGCCCATGGCAACGAGCTTTCAACCTGGGGCACCTTCACGGTGGTCTCGGTGTCCAGAAAGGACGGCAAGGAATCGATCGATCGCGGTCGCTACACCGATGTCTCGCGCAAGATCGACGGCCGCTGGATGTATCTCGTGGACCACGCCTCGGATGATCCGCCGGCGGTGCCGGCGAACTGAGCGGAAACGGGAGGCGGAACAAGCTTTCCAATGAAAGTTGACGCCGATCCTCCTTTTTGCGTTTTCGTTTCACGCCAAGGCGTGTTTGAAATCTGACGTCCGGATCACTCCGTCATGGCGAGTTCCGGAAACGGTTCGCGCCAGGCGTCGAGCTCGCACAGACGATCGTGCCAGCGCGTGATGGCGGGGAATTCGTGCAGCGGAATATGCGCGTATTCGGCATAGGGCAGCGCGACGGCCACGGCGAAGTCGGCCACGCTGAGCTCATCGCCGACCAGCCACTCGCGATCAAGCAGGTGCTTGTCCAGAACAGCGGCATAGCGACGCCATTCCTTCATGGCCGGCTCTACCTCGGCCGGATCGACCTCGCCGATGCCGAAGCGTGCCTTGATGATGTACTCGAAATACAGCTTGCCGGCGTTCGCGGTGAAATGCTGCATGTTCCAGCTCAACCAGCGGATGACCTCGATCTGGCGTGCATCCTGTGGCCACAACTCCGAGTCGCTGCGTGCGGCCAGGTGGCACATGATGGCATCGGCCTCCCACAGCACGCGCGAGCCATCGACCAGGGTGGGTACCTTGCCGTTCGGATTGAGCGCGAGATAGTCCGGCGTCTTGTGCTCGCCGCGACCGAGGTCGAGGTAGGTGTAATCCACCGGTGACTGCAGGTATTTCGCGACAGCACAGACCTTGCGCGGCGCAAGTACATCCGACCAGTAAAGTTTCATGCAGGATCTCCTTGGGTGGTTTCCGGGTATGCCACCTGACGACGAACGAAGTGACGCGAAATCGACCTGAGACGGCGATTTCAGCGCACGTGATCGATTGATCCGCTGTTGGCAGGTCGAATCGACGATCATCCATGCCATGACCTCCGAGGTCATGGCATGGATGCTTCCCGGGCGGGAAAATCATCGCACTTCCACTGGAGAATTCCCGTGCGCCCGTTTCTTCTCGTCTCGACGATATTCTTGTGCCTTGGTGCTTTGCCGGCGCCAGCACGCGCTTCCACGACACCCACGGTACGGCTCGACCACCTCCTGCTCTGGGGTCGTGGAATCGATCAGGTGACCTCGGTCATGGCGGTCAAATTGGGCTTTCAGGTGCGCCCCGGACATGATCCCGGCGGCGTTGCCAACCGTTATGTCCGGTTCGCCGACAGCAGCTTTGTCGAACTGCTTGGCGTCACCCGTACCGACCCGACCTTCGATCCCGGCATGCAGGAGGACCAAAAGGCACTCAAAGGCGGCCCGGGTTCGCGCACCTTCGGATTTCGTTCCTCGTCGCTCGAGGCGATCCGTCATTCGCTCGCGGATCGGCACTACGCTGTCACGCCCTTTTTCAACGGACCGGACAACGCAAAGCCGGGCTGGCGGCTGTTCGCGTTCGATCGGGCACCGCTGTCGAGTAATACGTTCTTCATCGACTATGCCACCGATTATGCACCGGACCAGCGCGACCCCTCCAATAAGGGCGACTACCGGGTGACGCGTGAGCATCCCAATGGCGCGCGCGAGTTGTCGGCGATATGGCTGCTGTCGGGCGATGCCGAATCGGATCGTGCACAGCTGGAAAAGATGGGTTTCGGCCATGCAGTACGCATCAGGCTGCCCGAGATCGGTGCCAGTGGTTTCTGCGTGCCGGTCGGGCCGACGGCGCTGTTGGCACTTCAGCCCGACGGCCTCGGTATCGCCGCCCGGACTTTGACCAGCGGCGGCCCGCGCATTCTGGGCGCAAGCGTGGGCGTGACCGATCTGGGACGTGCGCAACGCTGGGTCGAGCGCGGCTACGAGCGCACGTTGAGTCGCTATCGTGGACTGTCCGGCGAATCCTTCCTCGCCCCGAGCAGTGACGATCTCGGTTTGTCGATCGAGTTCCACGCGATCCAGCAAGGCGAGGCGGCGTGTGCCGGTGCCGGCACCTGAGGATATGCTTGGCCCGATGCCCTCCGGAGAATCTGCCATTGCCATGCGTCCGACCAGCCTGTCTCCGCCGCCGGTGGGCGTGTTGTTGCGTGAATGGCGTGCGGCACGTCACCTGAGCCAGCTCGATCTGGCGCTGGAAACAGGCATTTCGACGCGGCACCTCAGTTGCATCGAAACCGGCAAGGCAGGTGCCAGCCGCGAGACGGTTTCGCGGCTCGCCGATGCGTTGGGCATGCCGCTGAGGGAACGCAACGCACTCCTGCGCGCGGCGGGATTCGCGGCCATGCATCCCGAACGCTCGCTGGCTGCGCCCGCACTGCGTCGCGTGCGCCAGGCGGTCGACCTGATCCTCGCGCATCAGGAGCCTTATCCGGCGTTCGTACTCAGCCGGCATTGGGACGTACTGGCGACCAATGCCGCGGCCTTGAGGATCAACCACCTGCTCATGCGCGGTCGGCCGAGCCGACACGCCAACCTGCTGCACCAGATCTTCGATCCGGACGATTTTCGATCGGTGATCGTCAACTGGCACGAAGTGGCGGGTCGATTCATCCGTCATCTGCACGACGATCTCGTCGTCAACCCGACCGATCGTCGAACCCGTCAACTGCTCGAGCAGATTTTCGCCTACCCCGACGTGCCTGCGCGCTGGCGGGATCGTGCACTCGGCGACGAGCCTTCGCCGATCGTCACTTTCACGTTCCGCAGCGAACTCGGCGAGCTGCGTTTCTTCGAGACATTCACAACTTTCGCGGCGCCTCATGACGTGACGCTCGACGAGATACGCATCGATTGCACCTTTCCTGCGGACGAACACACCGCCGCCGTGTGTGCACAGCTTGCGGCGAGCGACGCCGGCCACTGCGGCCAGGCCATCGTCGATACATAGGCTGGAGGCGCGGCTGTGCTTCTCGTGCAGCCGGAAGTTCAAGCGTGCCCATGCTGGCATGCGCACGGATCACTTTCATCGCGTGCGGCCGTCATCGAGCCGTGCGAGGACGATGGACGTCCGTCAGGAAGCATCCTTCGTGGGCGACGTGAGCAGCGCCCTCGTTACGATGCCAGTGGTTTGCGTGCGTCGATCAACATGGTCGGCACCCATGGACCACCCCACCACATGCGCCAGCCGAGGTTGCGCCAGGTCACGGTCGCGCCGAGTTCGACGAGTCGTTGCCGGTAGCGGCGGCTCTTGGAAATGTCGGCGATCAGCAGGCGGCCGCCCGGGCGCAGCACCCGCCACGCTTCGTCGATGGCCTGGTCGCGACCCTCGCTGGCGCTGATGTTGTGGATGGCCACGTTGGAGACGATCACGTCGAAGCTGTCGCTCTCGAAAGGCAGCTGGCGCATGTCGGCTGTGTGCAGTTGCACGCGATCGGCCACGCCTTCGGCGATGGCGTTCTCGCGGGTCACCTGCATGGCGTTGCCGGACTGATCCTTGCTGCTCCAGATGTCGATCCCCACGGCGCTGCCGCGCGCCAGGCGTTCGGCGGCCATCAGCAGGACGGCGCCGCGACCGCAACCGAGATCCAGCAGGCGTTCGTCGCCGCGCAGCGCCACGCTATCGAGCAGGGTTTGCCAGACCATGAACTTGCCACGCAAGGTGGTGTGCAAATAGACGGTGGCGAGCGCGAGCAGGATCACCGCAGTCAGCCAGAATTGCACCATGTGCGCGACCACCACCAGGCCGATGCAGACCAGCGCGCCGGTAGTCATCAGCAGCGGCGCATACGGCGCGTCGATGCCGTAGCGGCCCTTGCGATGCGAGATGGTCATGCGTGCCCCGGACTGTTTGGGTCTGTGCGCGCATTCTTGGGCAGGCCAGTGGGCGCCGCCAGTGACATGTGTCACCGCTCCGGTCTTTTGCCAGGGCAGGCGCGGCTGTCAGGTTCACTGAACCTGATTGTTGGTCTTGTACTTCGTCACTACGCGGGCAAACTCACCACCGGCACGAAGCCACCGAAGATCATGCGCTTGCCGTCGAACGGCATGTCGCCCGCAGCCTCCATGCGTGGATCCTTCATGAATTTCTCCATGCCGGCATTGCGGGTCGCCTTGTCGGGCCATTCCACCCAGGAGAACACCACCGACTCGTCCGGCTTCGCCTGCACGGCACGACGGAAATCGGTGAGCTTGCCCTCGGCCACGTCGTCGCCCCAGCACTCCAGCACGCGCGTGGCACCGACCTCGAGAAAAATGGCGTCGAACGTACTGGCGTGCCCGATGAATTTTTCGCGGTTGGCGGTGGGTACGGCGATCACGAAACCATCGATGTAGGACATGGCTGCCTCCTGGACGGGCAGGGCGGCCGGAATGGTCACCCTCTCACAGGCGACGAACAGGCGCGCGCAGAATCGACATCGGCGACCCGCCATCCCCGCGCATCGCGTTTCAAGAATGCGAGGCGCGTATCAATGCCATGTGCGTTTGCCACTCGTGCCTGCGGGGTTCATCTCGACGCTCAGGGTGAAGGTGCGTTTTTCGTCCGGCTGCATGGCGCCGACGCCTACCAGCTTGCGTGCGATCTCTTCGCCGCGTTCGTTGCGAATGGTCAGCACCATCGAGTATTCCCACGCGCCGCTGTCGACCGGGTTGCGGAAGCTGCCTTCCACCCGCAGCGGTGTGGATGCCGACGCCGCGATCGCGTCGGTGGGTTCGCTGAAGCGCAGCTTGTGACGGCACGCGGGACACACGCCCGCACTTTCCAGAATGGTCTCCCGGCAGTGCGGGCAAACGCGCGTCGCGCCGGCCGACCCCGGCCGAGCGGCGGTCACGATGTGGTGCCGTTGCTTCCGTGGGTCTTGTGGGCCGTGCCGTCCTTGACATCGTCCCAACCGAACTCGGCCTGGCCGCGCATGCGCGAACCGGCCGCCACGCTGAGCGACCCTGCCTTCAGGTCACCGGTCAACGCGCCGGTCTGCAGCAGTTCCACATGTGCGGCGGATTCGATATTGCCGATCAGTTCGCCCGCGATGGTGACCTTCTCGGCGCGCACACTGCCGGTCACTTTGGCGCTGGGTTCGATGGTGACGTCGCCACGCACGTTGACGTCGCCCTTGAAGTTGCCGGCGATGCGCACATGGCCGGCACCTTCGATCTTGCCCTCGATCGTGATGTCGGGCGCGATCAGCGATTCGGCCACGGGTTTGCCCGACGCGGGCGTGGGGCGAAATGCGGGCTGCACCTGCACCGGTTTTTCCGGTTCGGGCCTGGTCTCGGGAATGGCGCGCTGCGTCAACTCCGTTGCGTCGGGCGTTTCGGTGGTGGTTTTGACGGGTTCTTTCCACAGGGCCATCGGGGACTCCGCTTCACTTCAGAGGGGAGGGTGACCGTAACCCCAAACGACCGCGATGGGAACCGTCGCAAACCAAGCCGATTCAGTTTGTCACAGCGGGGTTAACGTCGAAGTCCCAAAAACGACACGCCGCAGCGACTCGGGTCCTGCGACCGGCACGACGGCGCACATCCATTCGATGCAGCCACAGGCAGGTTCCGATGTCGCCGTTGCGATCGCGCGTGAGCCTCAGAGTGCCTTCAACCAGTCCACTTTCATCAGCTGACTGGTCTCCAGGGTGGGAACGGAGAGCGAGGCATTGCCGTTGCCGGTCATGGTGACCGGGGTTCCGGCGCCGAGGCTGGTCACGGTGAATGGCGTGCCGACGAGACCGGCGATGCCTTCGTCGAAATAAACGACTTTGGTATCGGAGAGGTTGGCGACGTTGCCGTTGATGGTGGGTCGCTCGACGATCCATTCGGCCGAATTGCCGTTCAGGCTGGTTCCCTTGGGCGCGGTGATGCTGAAAGAGGTGCTGAGTCCGCTGCTCTGGTTGGTGAGGTAGACGGTGGCGGTGCTGCTGGAGTTGACGCAGATCAGGCAGTACATGGTGTCGCCAGCGGCGACGCCAAAATTGGTGATCGCGACCTCGTTGGCGGGAAACCACTCCCACCAGACATACACCTGCCGGAAGGTGAAGATGCCGAGGTCGATGATCTCGGTTTCGGTACCGGCCTGCAGCACATCGCCGGAACCCCAGCCATCGATGCCGATCCACTCGGACGCGTAATAACTTCCCAGCGCGGGCGCGTGAGGATTGGGCACGGTCCATTGCCCGGCGACCCAGCCGAACGTACGCCCGCGCGGTGCCTGGCAAACGCTGCCGGACCAGTTGGAGCTGGTCGCGTTGGCGACGCCTTCGCCCGCCTTGGCGCGTACGGAGAGTCTGGCCTTCGCGGTAGACGGCCGCACGGCGGGTCCATGCTGTTTCCCTGGCACTTCGCGAAACGCGGGCGTAACCCACGTACGTGCGCGCGAAAAAGCCTTGTCCCACATGCTGCGCAACTGCGGCTCGGCTTTTCGGTCCGGCCGGGTGGGGAAGCCATGGCGCAGCAGCAACCGCGGCGTCGCCGAGAGTGGATTGAAATCCGCGGGCGGCAACGCGTAAGTGCGGACGCTGAAACCCTTGGGGGTGGTGAGGGACGGAGTCTTCACCGGTTTGGCGGAACGTCGGGTGGCCATGATGTTTTCCTCGGCAATGGGGTGCGGCCGGCGCGGAGAAATCGTGCCTGTCCGTAACGGTCGTCATGTCGTCGGAGGCGCAAAATCGCGCTCGTCGATGCAGTGGGTGATTGCGTGGATCACGCTAGGCCAACCGTGCGTGGCTCGCCATACGTGCGAAGCGCTAGGCTGGAAGCGGTACAAAAACAGTGTCTGGATGTTTGGAAAATGCGGGAAAGCAGGGCCGCAACGCACGGTCACCCGGCACGACGATGGGCACCAACGCGGCGTTGGTCCTTCCCGGAGGCGCCCACTGTCTTTGCCGTACTCTCACGATCGCCAACCCATGGGAGGTTTCATGAAAGCACTCGTTTCCATCATGTTGATCGCTGGCGTGATTCAGAACGCACCGGTTCTTGCACGGCCATCCACCGCCTCTCCCTTGCTCGGCAGCTGGGCTGTCGATGTGTCGCGCCTGCCGATTCCGCCCGCGGCGCGGCCGAAGAGCGTCACTTTCACGTTCAGCGATACAGGCGGCGGCAAGTGGACGACGCAGGTCGACATCGTCGACGGCAGTGGAGCGAAGAGCCACGCCACAAGCATTGCCGATCTCGAAGGCACGCCCGCTCCGATCAAGGACAGCCTTGAGGCCGACACCGTCGCCCTGAAGCTGCCTGCACCCAATGTTCTGGTGATGGACCTGGTGAAGGGGGGCATTCCGGCTTCGACGCGTGTCTACACCGTCGCTGCGGATGGCAGGACGATGATCGAGATCGCCTCCTATGCCGGAGGCGGAGGCATGCCGATGATGCGCACGAACTATTTCACCCGCGTCCGATAACTGTCTTGCGCCAGCGCCGTTCTCAATGTGCAGCACCGATGCTTGCCGGAGAAGGTAACTTGAAAGCAGTATGGGCGATCCTGACTTCTTGGCATGTCTTGCCTGTCTTGATTTCTGTCTGTTGAATCGCAAGCGATATGGATGGCTATACTCGCCTGTCCATTTTGGGGAGAACAATGCGATGCGATTCAGATGGCCGGTCTGGGCGGCGGTAGCGATGCTGCTCTGCTGCTGTGAAATCGCGCAGGCACAAACTGCAGGGAAAACGAATGGCGCGACATTCCGATTGCTGCACACGGTCGGTGCTGAAGCGGAGATCGTCGATGCCGCCGGCAAGCGCGCAACGCTGCAAACCGGCGACCGTTTCGGCGACTGGACGCTGATGGACGTAGCCACAGGTGCAACGCCAGTCGTGGTACTGGAGGATTTCGTCCATCGTGACGACGGTCACGTGCTGTATGTGGATACTGACGGTGTGCGCGCGGATCTGCCCAAAACGGCCGAGTCGACGCAGGACACCACCCGCGGTCGTGCCCTGGGCCACGCCATCGACGAAGTGAAGGCGAGCGCGAGCGATCTGCTCGGTCGGCAAATTCTGGTCGGCAGCAACGACCCAAGCTACGTCGATGTGGCGAACGCCTTTCCACCGATCACCAAAATGTCCTCGGATACTTTCGATTTCCTGGGTACGCCGGATACGGCGGACAAGGTCTGGTTCAACTACGGTGGACGCTCACCGAATTTCGACCCTGCCATCTACCAGCCTTCGGTGGAGACCGTGCGCAAGGCATGCGAGGTGCGCGACGGCCTGGTGGGCGGCTGGCTGCCGGTGCGGCGTTTCGTCTATCCGGAAGCAAGCGGTGCATGGACGGAGATGCTGGCCTTCGCGCCGTTCCGGATCATGAATGGCAACGACCGCATTCAGCCGGTGTGGTACCGCGTCAGCCGCATCGAGAACGGTCGGCTGAAGTGGAGCCGCTACGTCGATACCTATGTCGCGTTTCCGATGCGGGATGTCGACGATCCGCGGCTGGCGCGAGATTTCTATGCCGCCCTTGGCGCATTCAAGGCGGACTGGGAAACCCGGCTGGCGCAGGGCATTGAGGTGCATCTGCCGGACAAGCGCGTGGAGAACATGGCGCGCTTCGGGCTGGTGCGCAGCATCATGACGCGCATCGGCGATTATCCTAAGTATGGCGTGCTGGACCGCAACTACGGCGGTGCCGAGCACGACGGATTTCCGGATACATTCAATGTCGAAACGACAGCCATGCTCGACTGGGGTCTGCTCGACCGCGCCGGTCGCTACATTGAAAACTATTTCTCTCACTTCGTGCGCGACGACGGTTCGCTGGTCTACCGCGGGCCGGAGACGGGACAGTACGGACGCATGCTCACGGTCGCCGCGCAGTATGTGGAGGATGGCGGCGATCCGAATCTTTTGCTGCGTCAGCGCAGGCGCCTGGACGCCATCACGAACCTCCTGCTCGGCTTGCGCGAACGCGCGTTGCAGCTGCCAGCCGGCGATCCGGCGCATGGCATGATCGCCGCGTGGAGCGAGGCAGACTCCGTGCTGGAGCCTGATCCCGCGCGCTACATGCAGCCGTATTTCTCCAACAGCGCCGAGGCCGCGCGCGGCTTTCTGGAACTTGGCGGAGTGTGGGCGCGCATCGGCGCGCAACGCCGCGACCCGGAACTGATGCAATGGGGGCATCGGCTGACGGAAGCGGGCATCAATCTTCGGCGCGATCTGCAGACGTCCATCCAAAGTTTGGTGTTGCATGTGGACGGCGAAACCATTTTGCCCACGATTGCCGGCGCGAAGGAGCCGTTTCACATCGTGGTGGCGCGCGACCACACCGATCCGCAGTACCGCGCTTATCGGGCCAACATGGAAATGCTGTATTCCGGGCTGATGACGTCGCAGGAGGCCGACCTCATCATCGATTATCGCGAGCACCACCACGACGTGCTGCTCGGCATGCCAACCGCCTATGGTTACAGCACGGGCGAGCTGGCCGGGTTTCTTTCCTATGGCCACGGATACGGTCTGCTGCAGCAAGACCGCATTCGCGAGGCGTTGCTGTTGCTCTACAGCGATATGGCGCATCAGTACACGCGCGGTGCATGGCTGGCGCCGGAGACACGCAACGTGTTCGAGGCGCTTCCCGCTGCGCCTTACTGCACGCCGGCGCAACTGGTCGCGAGCCTGATGACGCGCTGGCTGCTGGTGTTCGAGGATCAACGCAGCAATACGCTGTGGTTGGGCAAGGGGCTTCCGCGCGCGTGGCTCGCCGACGGGCAGGTGGTGGACGTGCAACGTGTGCCCACGCGCTGGGGCATGGTCGGTTATCGACTCGTCTCCTACTGGCGGCAGAAGCGGATCAATGCTGTGGTCGGTTTCCCGTCCGCTGGTCTGACCGTACCCACAAAACTGCGCCTGCGGCCGCCCGACGGCGCTCACCTGCGCAGCGTCATCGTCAACGGTCGCCCTTGGGCGACATTCGATGCCGCGGCGGAGACAATCACGCTGCCGGCGGGCACGGCCGGACGCATCGAACTGGTAGCCAGGTATTGAGTCCAGGCCGCGTCCTGCGCCAGTCGGGCTTGAGCCCTGCTGTGGCCCATGGGACGATCGCGGCATGAACAGCCGGCCAGCCGAAGCGCAGAACCTGCGTGACCTTGCGCGACTGCGTCGTGTGCGTGACCGGATCGATCGCGAGTACGCGCAGCCGCTGAACGTCGACGCACTCGCCCGCGATGCGTACATGTCGGCCGGCCATCTCAGCCGCCAGTTCAAGCTCGCTTTCGGCGAGTCGCCCTACAGCTATCTGATGACCCGGCGCATCGAGCGCGCGATGGCGATGCTGCGTCGTGGCGACCTCAGTGTCACCGAGGTCTGCTTCGCAGTCGGCTGCGCATCGCTGGGCACCTTCAGCACACGCTTCAGCGAGCTGGCAGGCATGCCGCCCAGTGTCTATCGACGCGAAGCGGCGCTTGCGACGGCGGGCATGCCGTCCTGCGTGGCGAGGCAGGTGACCCGACCGGTCAGGAATCGAGAAGCGCCGGACCCCGAGTCGCATCTAGCATGACGGCTCCTCCCACACCGAGCACGACCGTCATGGACATCAACATTCACGCGAGTTTTCTTCCGCAGACCGACCCGGACGCCTCGGTGGCGTTCTATCGCGACATCCTCGGCTTCGAGGTCCGCAAGGACGTCGGATACAACGGATTGCGCTGGATCACGGTCGGCCCGCCCGATCAGCCCGGCACGTCCATCGTGCTGTACCCGCCCACCGCCAGTCCCGGCGTGACTGACGACGAGCGCCGGATCATCGCAGAGATGATGGCCAAAGGCACCTACGCGATCATGCTGCTGGCCACCAGGAATCTGGACGCCGCCTTCGAGCGGATCCAGGCCAGCGGTGCCGAGGTCGTCGAAGAGCCGACCGAGCAGCCCTACGGAGTTCGCGACTGCGCCGTCCGCGATCCGGCGGGCAACCTGCTGCGCGTGCAGGAGCAGCGCTGAACCCTCCGGCGATGGCCGCTCGATTCGTGATGTCATCGATGCGATCGGCCGGGATGCACATTGAGGGATGAGCGGCGGCAACCATGACGAAAGGAACGGCCAGCATGAAGAGCGGGAAGATCGGCTCGAAAAGAGAAAGCGGGAACGACACGCCGTCCCGGCTGATCGATGCGCGGATCAAGCAACTCGGCGATTGGCGCGGTGAAACGCTGGCCCGTGTCCGGGCGATCATCAAGCAGGCCGTTCCCGAGGTGGTCGAGGAATGGAAGTGGCGCGGGGTTCCGGTGTGGTACCACGCCGGAATGATCTGTACCGGCGAGACGTACAAGGATTACCTGAAGATGACCTTCGCCAAGGGCGCCTCGCTGGACGACCCGTCAGGCCTCTTCAACGCCAGCCTCGACGGCAATACTCGTCGTGCCATCGATATCCACGAGACTGACACGATCGACGACATGGCCTTGAAGACGCTGCTTCGCGCCGCCGTTGCACTGAACACGTCCAATGCCAGCCGATGAGCGGCGGGCGGCAGCGGCAGGTCCAATCGGGAATCGGATGTCGCATGTTCGGTCCTGCAGCGGCTGGCACAAGAAAGCGCCGGGCCTGGCCAGGCTCGATGCTTGCCATGCAGGATCAGCGCAGCGGTTCTGTCGCCGTGTCACCTTTGCATGCGACCGGCTGGCCACTCGTGCCAACCACCGGGGTGAAGCTCGAACCCGTGTGGTTGATGACGATGCCACCATCGCACCGCTGGTTTCGATCCAGCCGGTAAGTGGCCTGCACGCGAAGCTCTTCCTGTCGCTGCTGGTTCATGCGCAGGAGCTGCGCCGCCTGATATTGCCGAGCCTGCTCGTTCACCTGCTGGTGCGTTTCGGTGAGGTCCTCGCGCTGCTGCTTCAGATTGGCCGCCAGCTGTGCCTGGCGTTGCTGGGCACCTGCTTTCGCCTGTTGTGCGTCCAGCTCGGCAGAACGAGCGGAATCGCGCAGGACCTCATCGGCGTGATGTCCCGCGAGGTACTGGGAAAGTCCGTTCCACGCGATCACCGCGACGATCAAGCTCGCGACGACGGCCCCGATTTTCCACGACGACGGCATGGCCATTGCACCCGAACCTCAGCAAGTTGTGAAAAATCTCGGACCATCACACGCCACGGCCACGTCGCCGTGCATCGCTCGGCGGAGTCTAGCAGGGTGAAATACGGCGTCGAAAATTGCGCCTGATGCTCGAACGGCTGTTCCGGAGTCGGACCCGCGTTTCGACGACCTCCGGCGCAGGATCGGCCTGCCGAAGCTGTACTGAGCGTCTCTTTCATGAGGGCTCGGTGCTCCCGGCCCTTGATGGCCGGCGACTGTGATTGGCTGCCAACGGCCGGGCGATGCCCGGCGCATTTGCACAGGCGAGGGCAATGCGCTCACGAATGGCTCTGGCCAGGGATAGGGTTGATTGAATGGTGTGCTGTGCATCAGCTTGTTGCACTGTGCCCGAGCCGTGTCATGGTGGTACGTTGAGAAATATTCTTTCGATCGTTGGAGCCGACATGCCACGTGTTTCTGCAATGAGTTTGCTTATGGTCAGGCGCTTCCATGCAGGGCGCCTTGCTCTGGCGGTGTCGCTCGCGTTCGCCGCCAGTGCCGCGGTGGCGCAACAGACGCGCACCGACGAGGTGCCGCCGCCGCAGGACACGCCGTATCCCGGCACGGTCGTTCTGCATGTGGATGCCAGCGACACGGCGCAGGGCATTTTCCGTGTCCACGAAACGATGCCGGTGCAGGCGGGCGCGTTGACGTTGCTCTATCCACAATGGATCCCCGGTGACCACTCGCCGAGTGGTCCGATCGCCATGCTCGCCGGCCTCACGATCAAAGCCGCCGGCAAGCCGCTGGGATGGAAGCGCGACAAGTACAACGTGTATGCATTTCATCTCGATGTGCCGGCGGGTGTGTCCAGCATCGAGGTCGATTTTCAGTATCTTTCCGAACGCAACGGCGGGTTCGAGATCACCGATCGCATGATGGACATGGAGTGGAGCAAGGTATCGCTGTATCCCGCGGGCCATTTTTCGCGCGGCATCACTTTTTCGCCGAGCGTGACGCTGGCGCATGGCTGGCAACTCGGCACTGCGCTCGAGACGGCATCTCAGTCGGGCGACACCACTCAATTCAAGCCGGTGACATTCAACAACCTGGTCGACTCGCCGATCTATGCAGGCCAGTACTTCCGGCGCGTCGATCTCACCTCCGCCGGCGGCACGCCGGTGCATCTGGATGTCGTGGCGGATGCACCGAAGTACCTGGAGATGACGCCGGAGCAGTTGAAGGTGCATCGCGCGCTGGTGACCCAGGCGACCACGCTGTTCGGCTCGCATCACTACGACCACTACGATTTCCTGTTCTCGCTGTCCGACCAACTGGGTGGCAACGGCACCGAGCACCATCAATCCAGCGAGGACGGTCTGGGTGCCGACTACTTCACCGCGTGGAGCGAAAACGCGCCCGATCGTGATCTGCTCGCACACGAGTACGTGCATTCGTGGAACGGCAAGTTCCGCCGACCAGCAGATCTGTGGACGCCCAATTTCAATGTGCCGATGGGCGATTCGCTGTTGTGGGTGTACGAGGGGCAGACGCAGTACTGGGGTTTCGTGCTGACCGCGCGTTCGGGCATCTGGTCGCCGCAGCAGTTCCGCGATGCGCTGGCCATGACGGCCGCCAACTACGAACGCAATCGCCCGGGCTTCCAGTGGCGGACCCTGGAGGACACCACCAACGATCCCACCGCCGCCCATCGATCAAGCCTGCCGTATCGCAGCTGGCAGATGAGCGAGGACTACTACAGCGCCGGCCAGATGATCTGGCTGGAGGTGGACAGCAAGCTGCGTGCGCTTAGCCATGATCGCAAATCGCTGGACGATTTCGCTCGTGCGTTCTTTGGCATCGACAACGGCAGCTACGTCACCCGCACGTATACCTTCGACGACGTGGTGGCGGTATTGAACGGCGTGGCGCCTTTCGACTGGGCCAGCTATCTGCATGCGCGGGTGAGTTCGCTCAATCCGCCGCTCGACGGCATCGACGGCAGTGGCTGGAAGCTGGTCTACACCGACAAAGAAAGTGAGTACGAGAAGCAGTACAACAGCCGGCCGGAACCGCCGCGCCATCTGTACAACTTCACCTGGTCGATCGGTCTGACCATGGCGGACGAGGGTCTGGTGAACGACGTGAAGTGGGACGGCCCGGCGTTCAAGGCGGGCGTCAGCAGCGGATCGACGCTGGTGGCGGTGAACGGCCAGGACTATTCGGGTGAGGCATTGAAGAGTGCGATCGCGGCGGCCAAGGGAAGCCAGATACCGATCCGGCTGCTGTTGAAATACCAGGGCAGCTACCGGACCATCTCGCTGGACTACCACGGCGGCTTGCAGTATCCGCATCTGGTCCGCGTCGAAGGCACACCGGATTATCTCGGCGAGATCGGCGCGGCAAGAAAGTAGCGCGGGTGCAGGCGGCGGACTCCGCCGGCATCCGGATCATGCTGCTCAGCGAAGCACCGGCCAGAAGGCCGGTGCTTCGTCGTTTTTGCGAGCGCAGCAGGCGCGTGAACGTCGAGAATCAGCGTGAACTTGCGGTCACCCGCCAGACGGTGTTGCCGACGTCGTCCGCAACCACCAGCGCACCTTCCTTGTCCAGCACCAGTCCAACCGGCGCACCGTAGAGTTGTGACTCGTCGTCCGAATGGAATCCGGTGACCACCGGTTCGGGTTTGCCGACCGGCTTGCCATTCTGGAAGGCGACGAAGACCACTTCATAGCCGCTCAGCGGGGATCGGTCCCAGCTGCCGTGCTCGCTGATGAACGCACCGCTGTGATACTTCTCCGGCAGCGCATTGGTGGTGGAGATCAGCAAGCCCAGCGGGGCGACATGCGAGCCGATCGCGTAGTCCGGCTTGATCGCCTTGCTGACCAGGTCCGGTCGCTGCGGCATCACGCGGGTGTCCACGTGCTGGCCGTAGTAACTGTACGGCCAACCGTAAAAGCCGCCTTCCTGGACCGAGGTCAGGTAGTCGGGCACAAGATCGGCACCGATCTCGTCGCGTTCGTTGGCGATCGCCCACAGCTTGCCGGTGGTCGGTTCCCACTGCAGCCCGGTAGGATTGCGCAGGCCCGCGGCATAGATGCGACTGCCGCCGGTCGCGACATCGACTTCGAGCACGTCCGCACGCCGGTATTCCACGGCCATTCCGTTCTCGGTGATGTTGCTGTTGGAGCCGACACCGACATACAGCTTCTTGCCGTCCGGGCTCGCCAGCAACGGCTTGGTCCAGTGGTGGTTGATGGTGCCGGGCAGGTCGGCGACCTCGACGGCGGGTACCGTGATCTGTGCTTCCCCGCTCACGTACGGAAACTTCACGATGCGGTCGGTATCGGCGACATACAGCGTGTCACCGATCAGCTGCACTCCGAACGGCGAGTTCAGGTTTTCGATGAAGACGTGCTTCTCCCATTCGCCGCCGATTCCGTTCTTCCGGCGCAGCAGCGTGATCCGGTTGCCGCCGGCGGCACTCTTGCCGGATCGGGCCGTCACCAGGCCGGCAATCAGCTGCTTGGGCGTGGTCACCGGTTCGGTCTCCGGGCTGTTGGCTTCCACGACCAGGATGTCGTCGTTGGGCAGCACGTAAAGCTGGCGAGGGTGCTTCAAGCCGCCGGCAATCTTCTCGATCTGCAACCCGGCCGCCACTTTGGGTGTCTGTCCCTGTTTCCAGTCGGCCTTTTTCGGAACCTGCATGGGCGGTTTCAGAAAGCGCTGGGGTTGGGGCAACGCGGGGTCATTGCCGGACTGCTGCACGGCGTTCATCGACGCCTTGTGGTCACATCCCGACAGGAAAGCAGCCAGTGCAAGCGCCAGCGCGCCTTGATGGATGAGCTTATTCATGGGTGAAATCTCCCCGCACGGTGTGCTGCACGGCCAAGACGATGTGGCCCATCGACAGCAGGATGACCGTGCAGATCGAAAGCCAGACGCTGGTGGGCACCACCTCGTAGGCATCGCGAGTGTGCACGAAGGCGTTGAAAATCGCCGCGACAATCGCCAGCAGGTTGAGCCAGAAGTCGAGCCTGTCGGCGCGTGTGGCGACATGTCGGGAGGTGATCCACACCTGCACCAGGTTGATCACTCGCGGGATCACCGCAAACAGCAGGCCGAGGGTGATCAGCCAGTCAGCGCTTTTCCCCCACATCACCACACCGGTGTTTGCGTAGGTGATGTCGAAGATCAGCCCCGCAACGAAGAATCCGAACGGGATCGGGTTGAGAAGGGCATAGATGGCGTTGGCCACCACGGAACGACGCGGCACGGCACGGGAGCTCATGACTGCTGTCTCGATGGGAAGAACGAGTTGGGCACAGGCCTGGGCATGGCGGTTGCCAGGGTTTGTCCGCGTCTGGGACGGACCGGCGCACGTTAGCCGCTTCAGTGTCTACAGTTTGTCGGGACCGGCCGCGGTGCGGTATCGGGCGAAGGCGAGGGCCCGGATCAAGCGACCGATGGGGCCAGGCTCGCGGAGTGATCGCGCGCCGGCAACCGGTCGCTTTCACCGACTGACGCCTCAGGCTTCGGCCAGGCTGTCCTTCTCGATATCGGCGATGACGCGGTTGCGCCCGGCGCGCTTGGCACGATAGAGCGCGGCATCCGCTTCCATGCAAAGCCGCAGCAGTTCGTAGCCGGACGCGTCGTTGGAGGCCAGGCCGACGCTGGCGGAAATCGATATGACGCAGCCGTCTTTTTCCATCGGTGATGCGCCAATCGCCAGCCGGATGCGATTGGCGGTCTCCATGCCATGGGCGCGTGGGCACTCGTGCAGCAGGATGCCGAATTCCTCGCCGCCCAGACGACCAAACAGGTCGGTGGGGCGCAGTTGCTGCCGGCAGATGGCGACGGTATGTCTCAGCACCGCATCGCCCATGGCGTGACCATGGGTATCGTTGACCTGCTTGAAGTGATCCAGATCGATCGATATCAGGCAGGCATGGCCGAGCTTTTTCTCCAGCAGGCGCAGGACGCGATCGGCCTCGCTGATGAAGTGCTGGTGGTTGAAAATGCCGGTGAGACTGTCGTGATGAGCCAGTCGCTTGAAGCCGAGCTGCGAGCGCTTGAGCCGGTAGAGCAAGAGCACGATGGAGGCGAGCATCACCAGCAGCAGGATGATATAGAGCCGGCTGGTCTCCACCGCCTTGGTATCCAGTGCCTGCTGCAGCCGCAGGATGTTGTTCTGCTTGCTCAGCGTTTCCGTCTCGAGCCTCTGCACCAGCATGTGCTGCTGGGCTGTGGCATAGGCCAGCGTCTTGGCGCTTATGTCGTTGAGATAACCCTTGTCCTGGGTGACGTATTGCTCGTAGTAGGAAAGAGCGGCCGCAGTGTCGCCTTGACGCTTTTCGATCTGGTAGAGCAGCTGGTACGCGTTCCGCAAAGGTTCGCTGTCTTCACTCTTGTTGATCGCTGATACGACTGCGAGAGCACGTTTTCTGGCTTGCGCATCGTCACCCAGCTTGGCGTATGTCTGGGCCAGCTCAACTTGCCACGTTAGTATCTGCGCTTGGTAGTTGTTGTCATGGATGCTTTCGGCGATGTGGTTGAGCAGGGCCAGCGCCTTGTCGGGATGTCCCTCCTCCAGATATAAGCTGCCCAGGATCAGCCAAGTGAAGTTTGCGTATACCGGCTGGCCCGAGTTCTGGCAGGTATTGATAGCCTGCTGCAATTTGGGATTGGTTGAGGTCAGCCGCTTGCTGTAGTAGAGCGCACCGATTTCCTGGGTCAGCGGGTTGCATAGCGTTTCCCCGGCTGGAAGCGTGTCCTCCATCATCCCTGCGTATTTTATTGCCAGGTCATTTTGGCCGGCCGAACCCAGCAGCTGCGACAGGTTGTACAAGACGAGGAAACGGGCCAGCTTGTCTTTTATCTTCGGCAGATCTGTCGCTAGCTGGTTGGCTAGCTGGAAAGCCTCGCTGTAGCGATTGCTGATTCCCATATTGCTCATGAGCAGGGCCGATGCCTTGGCCGTCAGGACCGGGTTGCCCGAATGGTCGATCACATCCCGCAGTTGCCCTTCGGCTTTGCCGTAGTCGCCCTGAAAAGCGGTTTCCCACGCGTCGAGGTAACGCAGCTGCCATTGCTGGTCCGGCGACAAGTTCTGCGCCCCGCCATGAAGCTGTTCCAGCATGTAGGCAAACTGTCTATGGTCCTTGGTGCGCAGGCTTTCGGTGCGGTTGAGCAACTCGGCTGTATCGACCGCAGTCGAACTCGCTGCAGTGGCCTGCACGATCGCGCAGAAGCACACGGCCGCGAGTGCGGGCCATAGCCTGCGGCAACCGTGTACCCAGCGAGACACGTCTGTGCCTAACCTGGGAGCTGGGGCTGATCGCGGTCGGGGCTTACCGGACGCGGTGCGTCGTCGTCGTCGTCCTGCTCTTCTTCCTCGTGGCCGGGCCCCTGAGTATGAGGAAGCTCCATTGGCTTGTGTCCGAACTCTTCGAAGAGCCAAACCTTGTCACCGGAAGCCACTGCAGCCTTGAGCGCTTCGGATGCCTGGGCTTGCTCAAGAACTTCCACCAGTTCATCTGCGGATGCATGACGCAGCGCCGCGTTCTGGCCTATGGATACCAATAGATCGATCGTGTCTGACATGTTTCCCCCTGTTTCCCTGTTTCCCCAATCCTCAAGCATGCGCTTGAGGCGTGTTCCAGGCCAACGTTGCGCGTCAGGCCATGGCAGTTTCTTCATCCAGCGCTTTCAGCCTTGCGCGGACGACGAGATTTTGTTTCAACGGAGCGGCAGGCGGCAACACCACCGTCTCTTCGGTTGTAATCCGGGTATGCGGCAACTCGCGCAGCGTCACGCGGCGGATTTCCGGCCTCTGGATCGGCAAGGTGGCTCCGCGATAGACGAACACTTCATGGTCGAGCGGATAATCCTGGCTCAACACGTCCACCAGCACCTGACGATAGGCCGGGCCCGTGGAAAAGCGCTTCAACGACAGATCGCCGACCAGCCCGACCTGCCACAACACCAGGTAACCGGTGGGGTCGATGCGTCGTTCGTAGAAAAGCAGCTGACTGGCCTCGAAGTGCTGACAGCCGAAGCGGCCGGGATCGATGCCCAGATCGGCGTAGAGGCAGTCCTCGGCGGAAATGCCGGGTTCCATATGCGCTTCGAACCCCTCCGCGCGGGCGATCTCGATGGCCTTGTGCGGCGACCACGCAAAGATGCCGGGATGTCCGTAGAACACCCCGCAAACCTTCTTGCCGGCACGCACCTCGGTCATCATCAGGTCGACCCACTGCCGATAGGTCTTCATCCGTGACTTGCCCTTGCCGTAGTAGGGCTGCAGGCTGCGCACATCCGGGTGCAAGCGCTCCAGCCACAGTTCCACCACGCCATCGGAAAGGCCGGCAAACACCACATCCGCCTGCTCGATGTGGCTGCGCGCCAGCGGCGTCAGGTGAGAGCCCAGGGTCATGCCCATGCCAACGCAGGCCAGACTGCCGCGCTGCACACCGTTGGTCAATGGAAGAGCCGATGTTGTCATTGCGTGATAGTAGGGCAATTTCCCGCCGTTGAAGCGGGTCGCCATGCAACATCGGATCCGGCCGGCCAAGGTTGAGGCGGGCCTCTTAGTTCTTCTCGAGCGCCTTCACCGCAGCCAGCGTTTCCTGCACGTGTTTGGTCGGGCTGAGCGCCGAATAGACATGGGTGATTTTTCCGGACGGGGCGATCACGTAGGATGTGCGGTCCGACCAGCCCGGCCGCAGCAACAGCATGGCGTCGTATTGCTTGGCGATCTTCGCGCCTTCGTCGGCGGCGACCGGGAACTTGCCGCCGCAGTGCTCGGTTTCCTTTGAGAAAGCCGCCAGCTCGGTGGTGTTGCCGGCGGTGACGCCGATCACCGTGGCGTGCAGCGCCTTGAACTGGCCGATCGCCTCGGAGAACAGATGCGCCTCGATGTTGCAACCCGAGGTATGCGCGGCAGGGAAGAAGTACACCACCACCGGGCCCTGCTTCAGCGCGTCGGCGAGCTTGAACGTGAATGGCTTCCCGGCGAGATAGGCGGGCGCGGAGAAGTCGGGCGCCTGGGTGCCTTCCTTCAGGGCGGCGAAAGCCGGCGCCGCCAGCGTGGCGCTGACGACAAGAGCGAGAGCGGCGAATTTGATCGAAGACTTCATGGGCGTGGTTCCTGCGCTGATGGGCAGCGGGTGGGGAAGGGCAAGAGGTTTATACGCCAGAATGGGCCGGATGGATGTCGCGGGTCGTCCGTGGCCATTCACAGGGGGATTGCCAATGACGCTGAGTCGACGCGACTTTCTTGCCGGCACCCCGGCGGCCCTCGCCGGTTTTGGTCTGATGCAGGCGCCAGTCAGCAGTCGCACGATCGCCCTGGTGGGTGACACCCCGCCGCTGGAGTCGGCGCGGCAACTGGTGCATCTGGTGGAAACCCATCCGGCAGTGGCCGACAACTATCTCGTGGATGGTGCCGTCGATGCGCTGGAGAAGGCCATGGCGGCATGGCGCTGTTCGAGATGCGCGGAGGCAGGGTCATCCATGTCGGGTTCGGCCCGGCAGCGTAGGGCAGGCAGGGCGACGGCCTATTCAAATCAGCGTGCCGGCTGACGTCACAGTCGGTTCAACGCCGTATCGCCAGCACGCCATCCAGCGCGAGCTGTGCCTTGAAGCCGGCCTTCTCCAATCGCTTCGCCACTTCACGCGGAACGTCGCGGCCGCTGGTGAGCTTGTTCGGGCTGCCGGTGTAGTGGAACATCCGGCCGCCGCGACGAAGCACGCGCGCCAGCTGATCGTAGAACGCCTGCGAGTACAGCTCGCCGGCGATGCCGAAGCGCGGCGGGTCGTGCAGCAGCGCATCCACCGAGGCATCGGCCATCTGCGCGATCGCCTGCGACACGTCGGCATGGGTGAGTTGCAGACGGCCATTGCTGGTCGCCGCGTCTGGATCAGGCGACCACGGGTTGAGCGTGCGCAGCCACAGCACGTCGGCGTTCTTCTCGAACGAGTGGATGCGCACCACGTCGGCCTCGAGACAGCACGCGGCGAAATAGCCCAGGCCGCCGCAGGTATCCAGCAGCACCTTGCCGCACGGCTCGACCAGCGCCACCTTGCGGCGCGCATCCTCGAACGGCGATTCCTTCGCGGTGGGCAGCATCTTGATGCCGTCGATCTCGAAGGTGGGCGCTCCCCACTCGGTCGGCACCAGCTTGATCATTGAATCGGCAAAACGCGACACCGGCTCGAACGCGTCGCCGTCCCAGTAGTAGATGGTGCGATCTTTCAGCGAGGACGGATACGCGTAATGCTGGCCGCGCCAATGCCATGCATCGGGGTGCAACTGCACGCTGTCACGCGAGCGTTCCAGATCCAGTGAGCCGATCCATTCGTCGGCACTGGCATCGCGCGCGGCCAGCAGTGCGTCGGCAGCGGCACGTGTGAGCAGAGGGCCGGAATAACGCGACATGAGTCGATATGTCTCGAAGCAGCGGAGGTGAGGATTGATCCTAACCTCGCGCTGCACCCTCGACCAGCTATCGGCTGGCGTTCACCACTTTCCATCCCTCGTCTTGAGGCTTCAGACGCAAGCCGTGGTAGCGGCAAACATCGAAGCGCGGGTAGAGCAGGTTGTGATCATCGCCAAATGACACGCGGATATCGCGCAGGCATCCGCCGGCAGGCACATCGAAAGTCATCGACGTCAGGCCACCTTGCAGCGGCCCGTCGAGCGCAATGTCGTGGAAGGCATCGCTGCCAGCTGGCGCGATCGCCAGCGTGGTCACGCTGTCGAAGGTGGCGTTGACCAGATTGAAGTGTCGCGCGGGGCTGCGTGCGGCACGCGTTTGAGCGGCGCCGGCAGTTGCAACGACAAGCAAGTTGCACAGGGCGATGGCGAGCATCGGAAGCAGGGCGGTGGCGCGGGTCGGATTCATGAGGGGCTCCGGCAGAGTGAGGGGCTGCCGGAGGCTCGCGTTGTCACGCGCAGCCGATCGGCGCCGTCATCTGGCCGGATGCGCAAGCTCCGATGAAAGCCTTTTGGGGCCAATCGTCGTAGCGCGGTGGCGAATCGTAGTGGCGTCACAGTTTCCTTTTCAGCGCCGCGTGCTGCGCCTAGGATGGCCCATCACTCAACGGAACATCCCGCGATGAAGGTTCGCCTCGGCAGCACGCAGATCGGTCTGGCCCGTTACCTGGCCCTATGGGGCGCGGTGGTGGTGGTGTTCGCCGTGCAGGGTTTCATGCAGGACGTGATCATCGGCAAAACCTGGCCGGCCTTCGACTACCTGCGCTGGTCGGTCATCGAGTGGTACACGTGGGCGGCAATGACGCCATGGGTATTCCGGCTGGCAGCCAAGTATCCGATCCAGTCGCCGTTCCGCTTGCGCGGGCTGGGCATGCAACTGGTGGCAAGCGTGGGCATGTCGCTGCTGGTGATCTTCATCGGTGCGCTCGTGTCGACCGCGTTCGAGCCCAGTTCCTTCGGTGAGCAGATCAAGATATTTATCGGCCAGCATTTCGCGACGGATTTGCTTGCCTACTGGTCACTCTTCGCGATTCAGCAGGCCATGCAGTTTCATGCCGAAAAGACCCGTCGCGAAGTCGAGGCGAGCCAGCTGGAAGCCGAGCTTGCTCAATCCCGGCTGCAGGTGTTGAAGACACAGCTGCAGCCGCACTTTCTTTTCAACACGCTGCACGCGATCGCCACGCTGCTGCACGAGGACACCCTTTCGGCGGAGGACATGCTGCTGCGCCTGAGCGACCTGCTGCGTGCCTTTCTCGAAGATCATGATGGCCATGAAGTGAGCCTGCGGCGCGAGCTGGTGCTGCTGGATCTTTACCTCGGCATCCAGCGCACGCGCTTCAAGGATCGTCTGACCACGCAGGTCTACGTGGCCCCCGACGCGCTCGATTGCGCCGTGCCCAGCCTGATCCTGCAGCCGATCGTGGAGAACGCCATCGCCCATGGCATCAGTCAGCGTGTGGGCGCGGACTGCATCGAGATCGAAGCCCGGCGCGAGGGCGACAGCCTGTGCATCGATGTGCGCAACCGCAACAGCACATTGGAGGCCGGTACGCCGGAGGCCGGACCAGCGTCGGCGTTCGCATCGACTTCGGGGCATGGCATCGGTCTGTCAAATACCGCGCTGCGTCTGCGCGAGCTGTATGGCGACATCGCCCAGGTGCGCCTGGAAATGATCTGGCCGCAAGGCGTGATCTGCCGGCTTCGCCTGCCATTCCGCGATATCGAGGAGACTGACGACGCGCCCGAGGTCACCCCGGCATGAGCATGGGTGCGCTGGTGGTGGACGACGAGCCGATTGCGCGCCGCGCGATCGTGCGTCTGTTGCGCGACGACCCGGACATCGAGCTGCTCGGTGAATGCGGTGACGGCGCGTCAGCGGTGGAGGCGATACGCAGCCAGTCTCCTGATCTGGTCTTCCTGGATATCCAGATGCCCGCGATCAATGGCTTGGACGTGGTGGCGGCGATTGGCGTGGAGCGCATGCCGGCCACGGTCTTCGTGACGGCGTTCGAGCAGTACGCAGTGCGGGCGTTCGAGGCCAACGCGGTGGATTACCTGGTGAAGCCGTTCAGTCGCGAGCGTTTCATCAGCACCTTGCGCCGGGTGAAGGCGCGGCTTTCCACTGACGACGGTGCAGGTGGCGCCGCTTCAGCGAGGATCCTGCACGCGCTCGACGCATTGCGTCAGCGCGATGATTATCTGCTGCGACTTCCGGTGCGCATCGACGAGCACATCACTTTCATCGACGTCGACGACATTGTATGGATCAAGGCCAGCGGCAACAGCGTGCAGATCCACCGGGCCGATGGCGTGCACGAAATGCGCGAGACCATGAATGCACTTGCTGCACGCCTCGATCCGCGGCATTTCGCGCGGGTGCACCGCTCGGCGATCATCAACGTGCGCCGCATCCAGGCAATCCACCCGTGGTTCAGCGGCCACCACGTGGTCACCATGGATACCGGGCAGAAGCTGCGCATGAGCCGTTATCAGCACGAGACTTTTTTGCGCCTTGTCTCACTGCGCGGAGGCAAGGCGGCGGAGTAGAGGCGCACGCCACCCACGCAGTCAGTGCTGATCGTCGGCCATCGGCTGGACCAGGGCGAGAATATTTCCCTCGCTGTCCTTGAACCACGCGGCCTTGGCGCCGCCGCCGGTGACGATGCCGTCGGCGTCCTCGCCGGGCATCCCGTAGTGCTCGAAGCGCACACCGCGTGCCTTGAGCGCTGCGACTTCACGCACCACGTTTGTCACGGTCCAGAACGCCTGGCTCGCCTGCGAGGTGCCGGCGTTGGGCGTGGGGTAGAGAAACGCGGTGGTGCCATTGCCGAAAACGTAGGTGACGCCGCCCGCATTCTCGCTGCCTGGCGCGAAACCCAGCGTGTCTTCGTAAAACGACCGCGCTCGCGCGACATCGCGGGCGGGCAGATAGGCGTGGATCGGATGGTCCTGCAGCATGATTGCTCTCCCTGGTTTGCACGTCGACGAGGTGTACATCAGGACGACGAACAGGAACGGATGAGGTCGACATACGCGAAGCTCCGCACATTTGTCGTTCAGCTATAGTCGTTCGAGCGTACGTCAACGCGCGGTTCGGCGACGAAAGAGATCAAAGGCCAAATCATATTGGCGACGATGAAAAACCGACAGGTGGACGTACCACATGCATTTTTCCCGCACGATGCACGCACTTGTTGCGATCGTTGCACTCGAATTCTTCGCGGCCGCCGCGCCAGCGCACGCGGACCAGCACTATTCGAGAGAAGTGTTCTTCGACAACAGTCTTGCGCCCGGCTCGTATCCGTACAGCGAAGGCAGCGTGTCGACACCGAGTGCGTTGACGTTGGTCGATGGCAAGCTGCCGGTGACGACGGAGCAGTTCATCAGTGGACCCAACGCGCTGAAATTGCAGTGGACGTCGGCGGTGAAAGGCGGCTGGGATGCGCAGCTCAATCTTTATCGATGGCGCAACCGCGACGTTGAATGGTCCGGCAATTCGCTGTTCATCTGGCTGTGGAGCGACGAGGGCATTGCAGCCAGCGATCTGCCGAACATCGCACTGGTGGAGACGGAGCAGGGCGGCCATCTGTTCGGTCTGGATGTCGCGCATACGGTACGTCGACCGCTGTCGGATTTCAGCACCGACATCGCGCCGAAACACTGGACCCGCGTGCGCGTACCGCTCGACAAGTTCGCCAGCGACTCGCTGGAACCGTTCAACCCGCGACGAATGGGTGCCATCGTGCTGTCGCAGCATGCAAGTGACGAGCGGCAACACACGTTGTATCTGGATGATATTCGTGTCCACAACGATGCCGGTCCGACCACAGCGCCGCAACCGCCGGACAAGCTGCGGGCGCGCGGTTACGAACGACATGTGCTGCTGCAATGGGACGCGCCGCCCGATCCGACGGTGGCGCAATACGTGATCTACCGATCATTGAACGGGGGCGCCTTGAAGCCGGTCGGCGTGCAGCGTTACGGCGTGAATCTCTATTCCGATTACATCGGCGATCCGCACGCGAAGGCGAGGTATCGCGTATCCGCGCGCACGTCGTCGCTCGCCGAATCGGCGATGTCGGACGAAGCCGCCGCAGCGACGCACCCGATGAGCGACGACGAGCTGCTGACGATGGTGCAGGAAGCCAGCTTCCGCTACTACTGGGACGCCGCCGAGCCGGTGTCCGGGATGGCGCGAGAATCACAGCCCGGCGCCGATGACATCGTCGCGACGGGCGCCAGCGGCTTCGGCATCATGTCGATGATCGTCGCCGCGGATCGCGGCTTCGTGACTCGGCAGCAGGCGGTGGAACGGATGCTGCGGATCACCGGCTTCCTGCAGCGTGCAGACCGCTATCACGGCGTGTGGGCGCATTTCATCAGCGGCAGGACCGGTCACTCGGTGGCGCTGTTCCAGATCTACGACGACGGCGCTGACCTGGTCGAAACCTCGTTCCTGATGCAGGGCCTGCTGGCCGCGCGTGGCTACTACACGGGTGACAATCCGCAGGAACGCAAACTGCGCAAGCGCATCACGACTCTGTGGCAAGGCATCGACTGGGAGTGGTTCCGTGCCACGCCGAAGCGCGATGCGCTGTACTGGCATTGGTCGCCGAACTACGCGTTCCACATCGCCAACCGGCTGCAAGGCTGGAACGAGGTGATGATCACCTATCTGCTGGCCATCGCGTCGCCGACACATCCGGTTCCGGCGGATATCTACTTGACCGGCTACACGCGCGTTGGTGGCGACGAGCCGTACGGAGTCAAGTACACGTACTACGGCATCCCGTTGTCGCAGGTGTATTACCCGCCGACTGCGACATCGCCTGGCTCGCCGGGCCCGCTGTTCTTCACCCACTACTCGTATATGGGCTACGACCCGCGTGGTGTTCGTGACCGGTTCTCCAATTACTTCCGGAGCAACCGCGATCAATCGCTGGTCAGCCAGAAATATGCCGAAGCGAATCCGGGTCATTTCAAGGGCTACGGTGCCGACAGCTGGGGCCTCACCGCGGTGGACGGACCCGACGACAAGTATCACGAGTACAAGCCGTTCCTGACCGATGACGGCACCATCGCGCCGACCGGGGCGGTGAGTGCGTACGCCTATACACCCGACGCATCGTTGGCGGCGATCAAGCACTGGTATCGCGATCTTGGCGCGCAGCTGTGGGACATCTACGGCTTCCGGGATTCGTTCAACCAGCAGGCCGACTGGTACTCCGGCATCACCATGGGACTCAACCAGGCGCCGCAGGCGGTGATGATCGAGAACGGCCGCACCGGGCTGGTCTGGCGCAGCTTCATGGCCAACCCGGAGATCCGCCGGATGCAGAAGAAGATCGGCCTGGTGCCGGAAAAGGATTGATCGCCATCACGGCCACGATTGCCGCATCGTGCCGAATCAACTCGGCAGCGATGGTGGCGCGGCGGCAGCATCGAACGTCTGGTCGTGGCTTTTTTGCGACGGGAGGCGAGCCAGGCGCCGTCGCTCGCTTCGACGACACATGGTCGCTGCTTTCCCGTGATGACAGGCCTCGAACTGCGAGTTTTGCTTCAGCATCGACGCCTCGCCTCACAGGCCCGCATCAAGACGGGTGCCGTCTTCCAGCTGCAGCGTCTTCGGTTTCCACAACACGGTGAATCGGCCAGGTGGTGCGTCGATGAACGCGCGTTGCCGGTCGCTCGCATGCCGATGAGTGTTGGCGCAGCGGATTTCGCTGCGACTGGCCGGATCGATCCGGTCCGAGGGCCCCACGTCGACCCAGCACAGATCCACTGGCAGTTCCGAATCGCGGTCCTGCGCTTCGAGCGAGCCACTCATGGCCACGATCGCTTTGCTGCCGAGATTGTGCAGCGATACGGTGACCACGAAGATCGTGGCCTTGTCGCTCGGCAGCGCCGACTTGATCCCGTCGACCTGCGCCGCCGGTGCGATCAGCTGGCGCGGCGACAGGATCTCGGCATGCACGACGCTTGCTTCGACGATGTCGCGCAGGGGTGCCATGCGCGCGTCGCGCTCGGCCGCATTCCTCGTCGCCACGGCTTGCTGCGTGTCGCGCCGGATGTCCCAGGTTTTCTCCAGCGCGATGGCCTGTGCAAATGTGCGTGCGGTGAGAGGTTCCCCGGGATCGGCCATCGACGGCAGCAGTACGTCGCCATTGCTGCGTTTCACATAGGCCTCGACCAGCGCGCGATCCCCGGGCTGCAGGCGTTGCAAGGCCGGTTCCACCGACGAAAGGTCGGTTGTGCCGAACGGCAACGCTGCTCGCAATGGATCGTGGCTGCGACGAACGAGGAATGCCACTACGACGATGGCGACAATGGATGCGGCAATGCGAGTCAGGCTCAATCGAGGAATTCGCTGTGTGATATCGCGATCATATCGACGTTGCCGCTTTCAAAGGCGCATCACCACAGATAGACCTGCAGCGAACTTTCTTTCGGCTTCAGCGGGATGTCTTGCAGCAGCGCACGATGATCGGGGAAATTCATTGCGCTGCGCTCGATCAGGTTGTCGATCTGGGCCAGGTTGTGGCGTGCTTCGTCCGCAGTTGGCGGCCGCATTTCCTGCGTGTCCGGGAACAGGCCCATGCCGGCCAGCAGGCTGTACCAGGACATCGTGGGATAGCCTTGGCCGAAGCTGCCGCTCTTCAATCCCGGAATGATCGGGCGGCTGGCGAGCCAGGTCTGCAGCAGTCGCCGCAGTGGCTCGGAAAGATGGGTATTCGCTGCATTCGCGCGCCAGTAGTCGGTGTCGGTACGCGTGTTGGTCTTGTAGTGCGTGACGATGTAGTCGCGGGTGCCTTCGAACTGCGCGTTGATCGCGTCGTTGAAGGTCGACTGCACGCTCTCGCCGAGGTCGCCCTGTTCCAGCGCCGCCACCAGCAGTGCGGCGGTGCGTTGCACGAACAGCAATGTGGTCGCCTCCAGCGGCTCGATGAACCCCTGCGCCAGCCCGATCGCGACGCAATTGCGGTTCCAGTGCCGGGTGACGCGACCGACGCGCATGCTCAGGTGGCGCGCGGGGATGTCGGCATCCAGCAGTCCCAGATGGGTACGCAGCTCGGTCTCGGCTTCGTCGGGCGAGCAGAACGCGGTGCTGTAGACATAACCGTTGCCGTGGCGGTTGGTCAGCGGGATCTTCCATGCCCAGCCGTGGCGCAGCGCGGTCGAGATGGTCTGCGACATCAGCGGACCTTCGGCGGATGTGGGCAATGCGATGGCGGCGTCGTTGAACAGGTTTTCCGCGTACGGCACAAACGGCGTCTTCAGCGCCTTGCCGATGAGCAGTGAAGCGAAGCCGCTGCAGTCGATGAAAAAATCGGCGGCCAGCGTGTCGCCGCCATCGAGCTGCAGCGACGCGATGTCGCCGCGCTCGTCCAGGGTCACGGCGTTGACGTGGCGCGGTACGTGAAGCACACCGCGCTGCAGCGCCTTGCGCTGCAGAAAAGCGCCCAGCAGCGCGGCATCGAAGTGGTAGCCATACCAGACGTCGAACGGAAAGCTGCGCTGCGGCTTCGGTGCCTTGCATTCGCGCGCCAGCCGGGCGGCGATGAAGAAACGGTCCGGATGGGCGTGCACGTCTGCGCGGTCCAGTCGCGCATGCACGTTGTCGATGAACTGGGTCATGGTCAGGTTGTCGAGCATCGACGCGAACGCGTGGAAATAGCTCTCGAACCCTGGTCGGGTCGACCATTTGTCGAACGTGATGCCGCTTTTGTAGGTTGCGTTGCAGGTGGGCATCCATTCCGCCTCCTCGATGCCGAGTTCGTCGAAGAACCCGCGCAGCCACGGTGTCGAACCCTCACCCACGCCGATGATGCCGACTTGCGGCGACTCGATCACGGTGACCTCCAGCCGTGGACCGTATGTCGAATTGGAGAGCATCAGCGCGGTCATCCAGCCCGCCGTTCCGCCCCCGACGACGACGATCTTCTTGACCGGCGGCTCGGCGTCCGTGCGCGAGCCGACTCCGCGGGCGACGACAGTCTGGTTGAACACGGTGGCGGTGTCTGACATGGGTCGGGTACCTGGAAAGGCTGAAGTGCGCTGGCCGAGTGTGATGGACGGCTTCGAACGGAGACAATCCCCCGTCCCATAGTCTGGCCTGACCCGGCAGGCATCCTGCGCCATACGCGCACACAGTGCGGCTCGAACCACGTGGTCATTTGACCCCCGGATCACCCGACCCGACGTACACTCGGTCGAATGTCAAGCCCAACGGCAGCCATGACGCATCACACCCCCATCGACAAGCAGGCGCAGCTGCCACTGTCTCCCTGGAGCGAACGCAGTGCGTCCGATCGGCGTGCGATGCTCACCGAGATTCTGGCGCAGGTGTCGGTGGAGGCGTTGCAGGGCGATACGCTGCAAGCGGTGCTGCAAGGTATTGTCGATTGCGTGGCGCGGCGGCTGCCGGTGGCCGTAGCCAGCATCATCCTGCTCAACGACGAGCGCACGCATTTCGTGCAGGAAGTCGGCTCTGGCATCGAGCTCGAACTGCCCGGTGGGTTGCCTTGGCCGGTGACCATCGGTGCTGCCGGCCGTTGTGCGGTGAGCGGTCGGTCCCAGCTCATCGCCGACGTGAGCGCCGATCCGGACTACGTGCCCGGCAACAGCCGGGTGAAGTCGGAGTATCTGGTGCCGATCCGGCATCGTTCGCTGCTGCATGGCGTGCTCAATCTCGAAAGTATCTCCGCGGATTTCTTCACGCCGGAGGTATGCGCGATGTTCGACGCGGTGGCATTGCAGATCGCCGGTGCGGTGCACCTCGCACGCGTGGTGCATGATCTGGAACTGGCCAACCGCAAGCTCGAACAGCTCTCGATGAGCGACGGACTGACCGGCATCGCCAACCGACGCAGTTTCGATCAGCGTCTGGCGCAGGAGTGGCAGCGCCATGCCCGGGTCGGAGAATCGCTGGCCTTGCTGCTTGTCGATGTCGATTGCTTCAAGGCGCTCAACGACGCGCGCGGCCATGTTTTCGGTGATGAATGCCTGCGCGAGCTGGCGCGCCAGTGCAGTGAGGTCGTGCGCGATACACAGGCACAGGTTTCGCGCTATGGCGGTGAGGAATTCGTGCTGTTGCTGCCGGGCTCCAGCCTGCATGACGCGCAGTGCCTGGCCGAACATCTGCGTGGCCGCATCGAGGCGCTGGCGATCGTGCATCCGGCGTCGCTCGTGGCGGCCCACCTCACCGTCAGCATCGGCGTCAGCGCCGCGTATCCGCACACGGCCGTGTTGCCCGAATCGCTGATCGTGATGTCCGATCGCGCGCTCTACGCAGCCAAAGCCGGCGGACGCAATGGTGTCGTCGCGATGGCCTGCGCCTGAGCGGTCCATCTCCCCGCGCATGTGCCGATCTCTGGCGGCTGCGCGAAGACGATATGCATCAACGGCAACGCAGAGGGGCGCCATGGCACCGCGCATCGATAGTCCACCGGAGGCATGGAATCGTGTCGCCCCGACGATTTCCGTCATGTCCCGGTGTGCGCGATACTTCGGCGATGAACCGACTCCTGCCATGCCTCTGTGTGCTGCTGCTGTTCGCCCCCGCCTGCGCTGCCGAAACCCACGCATCGGCCGCACGGACCATCGTGCTGGTGCGCCATGGCTACTACGTGCCGGACCCGAAGCTGGACGAGAGCGCAGGGCCGCATCTGGCGCCGATCGGGGTGGCGCAGGCGCATCTGCTCGGCGCACGGCTGGCCGGCCTGCCGACGCGTTTCGATGCGATGGTGGTGAGCCCGGTGCAACGTGCGCGCGACACCGCCGCGACCATCGCCGGCGATTTTCCGGGCCGCCATTTCGATGTGGACAACGATCTTGCCGAATGCACGCCGCCGACGAGGCGGGCCGCGATCATGGCGCATGAAAAGCCGAAGGATCTGGCCGATTGCAAGGCTCGCCTCGATCGTGTCTTCGCGCGTTACTTCAAACCCGCGGCAGGTCGCGAGCAGACCGACCTGCTGGTTTGCCACGGCAACGTGATCCGCTATCTTGTCACGCGCGCACTCGGTGTCGATACGCAGGCCTGGCTGGAAATGTCGGTGGGCAATGCCAGCATCACCGAGGTCCGCGTCGAGGCTGACGGCAGCTTCAAGGTCATTGCCGTCGGCGACGTCGGCCACCTGCCACCTAACCTGCATACCGGCGCCAGCGGCGATCTCGAGCGCAGCCTGGCAATTCCTTCATTGCCGTAGTCGCGTGCGATCTGCAGACTGTTTTCGCCTTGGTGTCACGGCGTCAGGTTGACCTCGATCGGATCCAGATAAGGCACGCTCGGCGGCGCCGGTGCCGGCCGGTTTTCCATCGCCCCGGTGATGCAGTCGGCGAACGGGCCAGCCGGCTGCAGCACGACGCGGTAGTGCGCCGGCGACGTGAATTCGTAGTAGCCGTGCAGTGATCGGCGGTCCGGGTGGTTGCTCATGCAGTCGCGCATGGACGATACAAGTTCGGGAATGGCGCGCATCTGGGTGCCGATCCGGTCGTCGTAGGCCGCGCCGACACCGACTGCGGCGTTGGCCTTGGCCTTGGCGTAGTTCTGTTCGAACGTCGGTGCCTGCGCCTGTGCAAGGGAACAAAGCGGCAGGCCCGTGCATGACAGCGCGAGTACGGCAATCCATTTGATATCGCGATGGCGCATTGAAGACTCCGTGGTGATGATCAGGCAACCGATGCCGACCGGTGCATCGTCCGCGCTGGGCGACGGAAGTCAAGTCGCGGCGGATTGACCGTCCAGGCAGCCGGACGTAGCCTGCGTCGATGCGCCATCGCCGGCACGATGGCCGGCTCTTCACCGGAGACGCACCCATGCCGCAAGCGGCGGTCGTGATCGTTGGGGCGGGAGCCGCGGGGCTGTCCGCCGCGGGCGCCTTGCGCCAGCAGGGCATCGATGCGGTGCTGCTGGAGCAGGACTCTGCCATCGGCGGAACCTGGGCACGTCGCTACGACCGGCTGCACCTGCACACCGTGCGCGCGTATTCCGGACTCGCGCACTATCCGATTCCGCGCACGTATCCGAAGTACCTCGCACGCGACGACTACGTCGCCTATCTCGCCGAGTATGCGCAGCACTTCGCGCTGCGCATTGTCACCGATTGGTCGGTGCGCACGATCCGGGTCGTGCAGGGAGCGCCGCTGCGGTGGCAGCTGGCCGGGGTGCGAGACGACTGGCAGGCCCGCGTGGTCATTGTCGCCAGCGGACAGTACCGCGTGCCGCGCCTGCCGCTATTGCCGGGTCTGGAAAGTTACGCCGGAGCGTTCACGCATTCGGTGACGTACCGCAACGCATCGACGTACGCTGGCAAGCGCGTGCTGGTGGTGGGCCTGGGCAACAGCGGTGCGGAGATCGCCACCGACCTGATCGAGCATGGTGCTTCGTTCGTGGCAGTCAGCGTGCGCACGCCACCGCCGGTCGTGCCGCGCGACCCGCTCGGCAATCCGGTACAGCGCACCAGTATGCTGTTGAGCAGGTTGCCGCCGCGCGTTGCCGATCGCCTGGCGCAGCTGACCGCCAGGTTGATCTTCGGCGACCTGAGGCGCCACGGATTTCCCGCGGCAGACTGGCGGCCGTACTCGTCGAGCCAGGTGCCGGTGATCGACGTCGGCTTCGTCGACATGTTGAAGAAGGGCCGCGTGCAGATCCGTCCCGCCCTGCTGCGGCTGACCGCAACCGAGGCGGTATTCGCGGACGGTCGTGCGGAATCCTTCGACGCGATCATCGCCGCCACCGGTTTCGGCAGCGGGCTGGATGCGCTGATCGAGCCGTCAACGCTGCTGAACGCTGACGGGGAACCGGTTGCCGACTCGGGCGAACCCACGGCAAGCCCGGGCCTGTTTTTCATCGGCTACACCCACAGCCTTCGCGGTCATCTGTTCGAGGCGAATCTGGCGTCGCGCCGGCTTGCCTCGAACGTGGGGCGTTATCTCGAGGCGGCGCCCTGACCGGCTGCGGGCTTCGCCAACCTGCAGAGCGGTCAGGACACACGTCGGAGGCCGTCTGTTCATTGCGCCGCTATCGTACGGCGTAGTCGAGCTTCGGATACCAGTCGGTGCCGCGACCTTCGGGGGTCGCGTCGAGGATGGTCCACAGCGGCATCAGGTCCGGAGCGCCGCGCGGATCCTGGCCGGGGTCGGCGGATTCGAAGCCCATCTCGCCACTCCAGAAGTGGCGAATGCGGCCGTTGCGACGGGTGAACACGTTGAAGGCCGCCTGGTCGCCATCGCCACCATCCTTGTCGACGGCGAAGTAGTCGCGGCTGTAGGTCTGGTTCACGTCGGAATACAGCGGCAGGTCACGCCAGCCGCGTTCCTGCGCGAAGGCGAGCAGTCGACTGATCGGCGAGCGCGCTACCACCGCCAGCGCCACACGCTGACGCACATCGTTGGCCTCGCCGTTCCATGCGCCCAGCAGCGAGGTGCACATCGGGCAGGGACGTTCGCGCTGCGGCCCGAACATGTAGCTGTAGACCACCAGCGTCTGCCGCTCGCCGAACAGACCGGCAAAATCGACAACTCCGTCCTTGCCTTCAAAACGGTAATCACCCATGACTTCGCCGCCTGGGGGCAGGCTGCGGCGCTGCTCTGCAACGCGCTCGATATGCCGGCGCAGTTCGATCTCCTCGGCCAGCAGCGCACGGCGCGCCGTCCGGTATTCGGCGCTTTCATTCGGAAAGCTCATCGTGCTGCGGTTCGCCAGTTCGATGGCGGGGACAAGGGTCTGGGTCATCTCGGTCTCCAGGTGGAAGGGAGGAGGGTCATCGCTGGCGCGACAACAAGCTTGTGGCGTGCGGCTCGAAGCTGTGTCTTCGACGGGCCGCAACAAGGCTGCCTGTCCTGACGACGAACAGCCGGGACCGAAATCGACATCCATCGGCTGGTCCGCTGGAAGGCATTCACGTCGCTGTGTGCACTGAACGACCCGGCGCAGGATTCATCCACCGGTTGATGCTCGCCGCGTTTACGGGCATGGTGCATGGATGACCATCGATATGGACGTCCATACTTCTGCTGATGCCGCCTTGCTGGAGGTCGACCGGGCCAGCGTGATGCAGGGTGACCGGCTGGTACTGGACCGGTTGAGCCTGCGGATCTCCACTGGCGAACATACCGCCATCCTCGGACCGAACGGTTCGGGCAAGTCGACGCTGGTGAAGCTGATTGCGCGACAGCTGTATCCGCTGGCCTCCGGTGAGGCACCCGGTACCGTGCGCATTTTCGGGCGCGAGCGCTGGGCGGTCTCCGAGCTGCGCCGCCTGCTCGGCATCGTGTCGCCGGCGGTGCAGCAGGATTACGCCAGCGATGTGCCGGTGGAGGTGCTCGACGCGGTGGTATCGGGTTTCTTCGCCGCGCGCGGCGTGGCACGACACCATCATGTCACCGGCGCCATGCGTGACCGCGCGCGCGATGTGCTGGAGCAGGTCGGCGCCACGCATCTGGCCGGCCGCAGCATGTCCAGCCTGTCGACCGGCGAAGCCCGTCGCGTGCTCATCGCGCGTGCACTGGTGCATCGGCCGCGCGCGCTGCTGCTGGACGAGCCGTGCGCCGGACTGGACATGGCCAGCCGCAGGCATTTCATGGAAAGCCTGCGCACTCTGGCAAGCGGCGGTACCACGCTGGTGCTGGTGACCCATCACGTCGAGGAGATCGTGCCGGAGATCGAGCACATCGTGCTGCTGCGCGACGGCCAGATGCTGGAGCAGGGCGACAAGGCCGCGACACTCACTGACGCCGCACTATCCCGTGCCTTCGGCATGCCGGTGCAGGTGTCACGGCATGGCGCGTACTACGCGGCGACGCCGGCCTGAATCGGTCAGTGAATCAGAGTGTCGATTTTTGCAGGTGCCGTTCGTTGCATGGTTGGCCGGACAGTTTGCGGGGGAATAGCCATCCGCGAGCCGGCTCAACCCACCAGGAGACGGATCCATGCAGTTCCTTTCAATGATCAGGATCAACGAAAGCAGTACGAAGCAACCCGACGAGCGACTCATGAACGACATGGGCGCGCTTCTGGAAGAGCTGACCAGGGCGGGAATCATGATCGACACCGCCGGCCTGCGCCGCACGTCCGAAGGTGTTCGGGTGAAGCTGTCCGGTGGAAAGATCAGTCAGGTCGATGGTCCCTTTACCGAAACCAAGGAAGTGATCGGCGGCTACGCGATCGTCGAGGCAGCCACGAAGGAAGAGGCTGTCCAGCTTGCCCGCCGATTTCTGGAGGTCCACGGCGTTGGCTGGGATATCGAATGCGAGGTGCGGCAGATGGAGCGGCATCCAGGAGCTTGCTGAAGCCGTCTTCGTTCCGGATGGCGGTCAGCCTGCTTCGGTTTCTGCACGTGCTTCAGCGTCGGCAATCACAAAGTGAAACATCTCTGTCATCCAGGTTGCCTAGGGTGACCGGATGACGCATACATCGGATACCCCCAGCCACGGTTCTGCCGCGGGCCTTGTGGAAAACGGAAATTGTTCCACCCCGGCAGACCGCCCATGACGGTCTCGCGTCGCCAATTCCTGCGTGGAGCGGGCAGCGTGGTCGGGGGCATCGCGCTTGCCGATGCGTGGCGCTTCGCATCGGCGCAAACCATGCCGATGCCAACGCGCATGGCGATGCCGACGCTGGCTGCGTCGAAGGTGCCGCTGGTGAATCCGGTGACGCTCACACGTTTCGTCGATGCCTTGCCGGTGCCGCCGCTGGCAAGGCCGGCGGGGCAGCGGACTCATCCGGCGTATCCGGGCCGCAGCTTGCCGTATTACCGGATGGAGATGCGTGCCTTCCGTGCGCGCCTGCATCGCGACCTGCCGCCGACACCGCTGTGGGGCTACGACGGCCACTCGCCGGGACCCACGTTCGAGACCATGCGCGGAGAGCCGCTGCTGATCGAATGGGTCAACGCACTGCCGTCGAGACACTTTCTGCCGATCGATCACAACGTCCACGGCGCGGAGCGCTCCAGGCCTGAGGTACGCGCGGTGACCCACGTGCACGGTGCGCGCGTGCCGGCCGGCAGTGACGGCTGGCCGGAAGACTGGTACGCGCCCGGTCACTCGGCAACCTTCCACTATCCCGGCGCGCAGGACGCGGCGAGCCTGTGGTACCACGATCACGCCATGGGCATCACCCGACTCAACATTTATGCCGGGCTGTACGGTGCGTTCAATGTGCGCGATGCCGAAGAGCAGGCGCTCGGCCTGCCATCGGGCGAATGCGATCTGCCGCTGATCCTGTGCGATCGCCTGATCGCCCGGGACGGCCAGCTTTACTATCCGGTTTCGGACGATCCTTCCGCGCCATGGGTATCGGAATGCCGCGGCAACGCCGTGCTGTGCAACGGCAAACTGTTTCCATATTTCGAGGTCGAACCGCGACGCTACCGACTTCGCTTCATCAACGTGGCCAACACCCGCTTCTTCGACCTGTCGCTGTCGCATGGGCAGACGTTCCGGCAAATCGCCAGCGACCAGGGCCTGCTCGAGGCGCCACTGGAACGCAGGCGCATCGAACTGTATCCGGCCGAGCGCGCCGATGTGGTGGTGGATTTTTCCGGTCTGGCGGGACGATCGGTACATCTGCAGGAACAGTCCGATGCCATCCTGGAATTCCGCGTACGGGATCGCGGGCGCCACGACACATCGCTGCTGCCGGCGACGTTGCGACACGTGCCGCGCATCGATCCCGCCCGCGCGGTGCGCGATCGTCAGCTGACCGTCGGCGAGCAGGACGATGCCAGTGGCAATCCGATGATGATGCTGCTCGACGGCAAGATGTGGTCCGACCCGATCAGCGAAACGCCGAAGCAGGGCACGATCGAAACCTGGAGCTTCGTGAACATCACCGGGGACGCACATCCGATCCACCTGCACCTGGTACGTTTCCAGATCATCGACCGGCGCCCGTTCGACCTGTTCGCGTGGAACGCGAAGCGCCGCGTCAGATATACCGGTCCGCCGCAACCACCCGCGCCGCACGAAGCGGGCTGGAAGGACACCGTGCGCGCCGATCCGGGCATGGTCACGCGCATCGCGATGCGCTTCGAGGGCGAGCCCGGTCGCTACGTGTGGCACTGCCACTATCTCGAGCATGAAGACAACGAAATGATGCGGCCGTATCGGCTGCTGCCCGCGTAAGTTCTTTCAGCGTTTGGTGCGCTGACGCACATCGTCGAGTGCTGTCGCCGCACTGTCATGCTGCGCGCCATCGCTGTCGCGCGAGTGCCAACCCAGCGTCATCTGCACAACCCACACTGCCGCCGGTCAGCGCAGCGCGATGCGCACGCTGGCACACATCAGGGGGATTACACGAAGGGCAGTCCTTGCCGATCGTCTGCAGGAGATTCAGATCATGCGAACCATGTTTGGACGCGAGCGGTTGAAACCGCTTTTCATCGGCTTGCTGGTCACCGGCCTTGCCGGCGCCGCCAGCGCACAGAACACCACGCCGCCCGACCGCGACGCGGTCTTTCGCCGGCATGTGCCAACCGCTGCCACGGAGCATCCGGCCGGCCTGCCCGGTGGCATCATCACGCTGCATCGCCCCGGCCATCCGGGTGACCGCAGCGACATCACGCTCACGCCGATCAAGCATGTGATCCTGCTGATCGGCGAGAACCGCACGTTCGACCACGTCTACGCCACTTACCAGCCGCCGCGCGGGCAGAGTGTGCGCAACCTGCTGTCCGAAGGCATCGTGAAAGCCGACGGCACGCCCGGCCCGAATGTCGCGCTCGCGCGCCAGTGGCAGGCCTCCAGTACCGGCGCGTTCTCGCTCGCGCCGATGCACACCACGCCGTATGCACTGCTGCCGAAGATGAATACCGGTGGCGCACCGACCCAGGCTCCGTTCGCTTCGGCCGCGCAGGCGCAGTCGATCGAGCCGGCATTGCCGCAGGATGCGTATGCCGAACTCGCCGAAGGTGGCACCGGCCTGCCGAATGGCGTGGTCGATACACGCTTTCCCGCCAGCCTGCCGAACGCGCCGGTCGACATGCACGCCTCGATCACCGCCAACGACTATGCCAACAGCCCGGTGCACCGGTTCTTCCAGATGTGGCAGCAACTGGACTGCAGCGCGAATGCCGCCACGTCGCACAACCCGAGCGGCTGTCGTGCGGATCTGTTCCCCTGGGTCGAGACCACCATCGGTGCCGGCAACAACGGTGCCGTGCAACCGGCGGGATTCAACGACCAGAGCACCCGTGAGGGCTCCACCGCGATGCAGTTCCTCAACATCGCCAAGGGGGACGCGGCGTACTTTGCCGAACTCGCCCGCAACTACACCATGAGCGACAACTTCCATCAGTCGGTGATGGGCGGCACCGGTGCCAACCACATCATGCTCGGCTACGGCAATCCGATCTTCTATGCCGATGCGCAAGGCAACCCCGCCGTTCCGCCGATCAACCAGATCGAGAATCCCGACTCGCAACCCGGTACCAATAACTGGTGGGTGCAGGACGGCTACAGCGGCGGCTCCTACGTCAACTGCGCGGATGACACGCAGCCCGGCGTCGGGCCGGTGAAGAAGTACCTGAAGTCGCTGCCGTATCGCACGTTCCGCGGCACCGATTGCAAGAAGAGCGCGTACTACCTCGTCAACAACTACAACCCGGGCTACCTCGGTGACGGCACCCCGGCGCCGCTGGGCAGCACGCAGTTCACCATCCCGCCGACCACGCAGGACAACATCGCGCTGTTGCTCACTCACCACAACGTGAGCTGGAAGTACTACGGCGAAGGCTGGGGCGACGGCAAGGAAAATGGCGAGGCCGGTACCTATTGCAATATCTGCAACCCGTTCCTGTATTCCACCCAGGTGATGACCGATCCGACCCTGCGTGCCAACAACCAGGATATCAACGACCTCTACACCGATATCCAGAACGATACCCTGCCGGCTGTTTCCATCGCCAAGCCCGATGGCATTCTGGACGGCCATCCGGCATCGTCGAAGCTCGAACTGTTCGAAGGCTACGTAAAGAAGATCGTCGACATGGCCAAGGCCAATCCGAAGGTCTGGAACGACACCGTGATCATGGTGACCATGGACGAAGGCGGCGGCTACTACGACTCCGGATACGTGCAGCCGATCGACTTCTTCGGTGACGGTACGCGCATTCCGCTGCTGGTGATCTCGAAGTACTCCGAGGGTGGCCGCGTGGTGCACACGTACTACGATCATGTGTCCTTCGACAAGTTCGTCGAGGCCAACTGGGGGCTGTACGACACCATCTCGCAGCGCAGCCGCGACAACCTGCCCAACCCGATCTCGCGACGCGACGACCCGTACGTACCGGTCAATTCGCCAGCCATCGGCAACCTGATGGACATGTTCGACTTCGGTCGCTACGGCTGGCGGGATGTCACTGCCACCACCCGGGACTGAGAACGTTGCGAACCGCGCCTTGCCCGCCATCGCGGGCAAGGCGTTCGCGTGTCCGGTGGCGCTCGCGCTCGCGCGTGCCACCGCATGCACTTGACCAGGAGCACATCGATGACCTGTTTCATTCCGTTTGCCCAGCGCCGCGGCTGCGTCGTGACCAGTCGCGCCGTTGCCTTCGCACTCATCGTCCTCGCCGCCCTTGTCAGTCCGCCCAGCCGCGCCGATCCGGGCGACTTCGGCGCGATGCCGGGATTGTGGAAGACCGTGATGACACCGGTCGACCATGGCCGGCGCGGCAAGCCGGTCAAGGCTTGGCACTGCGTTGACGAAGGTGCCGATCCATGGCTGGCGTTCGCGAGTATTTCGATTCCCGTCCTCGATCCGTGCCGACGCACGGATCCGCACCGCGGCAGCACGGCACTGGCCTGGACGCTGGACTGCGTCGGCACGTCACCGACGCACGGCCGCGGCCGCGTGGATTTCGATTCCGCCGAACACTACACCGCCAGCGTCACGCTGCAGGATCGCGGTGATGTCGTGCAGGTGGAAGGCAGGCGCTACGCGGCGTGCACCAGTCCCAGCGACTGATCGCGGATAGGCGATTGACTCGCGAGGTGCAATCAGGTGTCCTCGGCAGTGATCGCCGGCATCCGCTGCAGTGGATTGCCGCAGATCCTTCTTTCAGCACGGGGCATCAGCGCATGCGGTCACGTCACTCCACGTTGTTCCGGCGGTTCGCCTGCGCGGGATGGCTGCTGGCAGCCGGTTCGG
>JBDTZX010000327.1:0-2130 GCA_040004895.1 Rhodanobacter sp.
GCCGATCACGAACTTGCCGGTCGGGTTGATGTGGAACTTGGTGCCCTTGTGCAGCAGCTTGGCCGGCAGCACCGGCTTCAGGATCAGCTCGCGCACGCCTTCGATCAGGTCTTTCTGCTTCACGCTCGGATCGTGCTGGGTCGACAGCACCACCGCGTCGATCGCCACCGCCTTGTCGTTCTCGTAGCGCAGGGTGACCTGGCTCTTGGCATCCGGGCGCAGCCACGGCAGCTGGGAGTTCTTCTTCTTGCGCACCTTGGTCTGCTGCTCCACCAGGCGATGCGCGTAGTGGATCGCCGCCGGCATGTATTCGCTGGTTTCGTTGGTGGCGTAGCCGAACATCAGGCCCTGGTCGCCGGCGCCCTGTTCCTCGGGATTCTTGCGGTCCACGCCCTGGTTGATGTCGGGCGACTGCTTGCCGATCAGGTTCAGCACGCCGCAGGTCTCGCCGTCGAAACCGACCTCGCTGGAGTTGTAGCCGATATCGACGATGACCTTGCGGGTCAGCGCCTCCAGATCGATCCAGGCACTGGTGGTGATCTCGCCGGCCACAATCGCCACGCCGGTCTTCACCATCGTTTCGCAGGCGACGCGCGCGCGCGGATCCTGCGCGAGGATCGCGTCGAGAACGGCATCGGAAATCTGGTCGGCGACCTTGTCCGGATGGCCTTCGGAGACCGACTCGGATGTGAAGAGGTGGCTGCTCATGCTGGGTTATATCCTTTCGTGCGGATAGAGAGATACAAGAAACGCCGAATCATACATTGCCAGACCGGATTTTGCAGCCTGGTGCGGCCGGGGTGTCGATCCGGTTACAAGGATGTTCAGCCGTTTGGACGGCCGAGAGCCGCTTCCCGTCGCGGTGATGCGCAGTGCATGGCGCCGCAGTGGCAAGCTTCAGTTCGCCACAACTGGCTGACGCTGGCCACCCTGCGACGCAGCGCCCGCTCCGGTTGCGGCCAGCCGTGGGCCTGCGGCCGGCCATCGTGATTGATCCACAACGGCTCCGGCTGCAGCACTTCCAGCACCTTGTGCAGCAGGGTCCCGCATCTCCGCCGCTTCGGACACCCGCGGCGACTGGATGTCGCAGACCTGCTATCCGTCGTTTCCCGCATGCCTCGCATCCAGCGCCAGCAACGGGGTTCGTTTCCACGCGCCACTGCGGAACAGCGCGGGATTCGCACCGGTTACTCTTGAAGCTGCGCCCCGTGAAGATCGATGTGCGACGTACCATCAGTGTTCCAGTGTGGACGTATGGACGTCCATAGCCAGTGCTGGCAACCTGCGCACCAAATCAACTCGGGCAAGCGCGTCGCTCAGGCGGCCAGGCGGTCGCCGGCCACGAGCGCGGCGAAGTAGTCGCGGGTGAGACGAAACTGTTCCGCAGCAGACTCCGCCCGGTTCACCACGTGACGAAACGCGGCGTTCTCGGGTCGATCCTTCGCGTACCAGCCCAGATGCTTGCGCGCAATGCGCACCCCGGCCTGTTCGCCATAGAACGCGTAGAGCTGTTCGAGATGACCAAGCAGGATGGCACTGACTTCAGCCGGCTCGGGCTCGGCAAGCAGTTTGCCGGTTGCAAGATAGTGCGCGATTTCGCGGAAGATCCACGGTCGGCCCTGCGCGCCGCGACCGATCATCAGCGCATCGGCGCCGGTAATGTCGAGCACGTGCCGCGCCTGCTGCGGCGTGTCGACATCGCCGTTGGCCAGCACCGGAATGTGCACGGCGGCCTTCACCGCGGTGATGGTGTCGTATTCGGCGTCGCCTTCGTACTTGTCGGCGCGAGTACGGCCATGCATCGCGAGTGCGGCGATGCCGTTGTCCGCGGCGATACGCGCGATGGTCAGCGCGTTCCGGTTTTGCCGATCCCAGCCGGTGCGGATTTTCAGCGTCACCGGCACGTCGACGGCGTCGACCACCGCCTTGACGATGCGTGCGACCAGCGGTTCGTCCTGCAGCAGCGCGGAGCCGGACCAGACGTTGCAGACCTTCTTCGCCGGGCAGCCCATGTTGATGTCGATGATCTGCGCGCCGTTGGCGACGTTGAAGCGCGCAGCGTCAGCCAACATCATCGGGTCGTAGCCGGCGATCTGCACACTGACCGGTTCGGGTTCGCCGACGTGGTCC
>JBDTZX010000404.1:0-2128 GCA_040004895.1 Rhodanobacter sp.
TTCTACACCAAGCTCAAGGCCGACAACTACAACCGCAACTACATGTTGTGGACCAGCCAGTTCATCAACGTGACAGGTGCCCTGCAACCGGGTTACACCGTCCGCAACAACGTGCTCACCAACGCGTCGTTCGGCCAGGTCGCCGGCAACACCAATCCGTCGATCGTCTACGACCAGATCTCGCGCCCGGGTGCGTCGTCGAGTTCCGGCTACGTGACGCTGGATGCCGACTGGAAGGCGACCGACCACCTGAGCTTCAAGGGTCAGATCGGCGACACCGAGGGCAAGGGTTCCAGCCCCACCCAGAACGTGATCGAGCTCGGAGCCAACGCCGGCGCGCCGGCAAGCTGGGATATCCACGGCACCGGCACACCCACCAGCTGGACGGTGGGCGGCGACAACAGCTCGATCGCCGGCATCATGCCGGCGTCCGGCTGGATCTTTGGCGGACAGGGCATCAACACCAAGGACAAGGAGCGCTGGGGTCAGTTCGATGGCGAGCTCGCCTTCGACGACAGCCCCATGTCCTCGCTGGACTTTGGCGCTCGCTACTCCGACCACACCCGCGAAAACCTGTTCGAGATAGCGCAGGGGCCGGCCGGTGACTGGACCAACCTCGCCAACTACCCCACCAGTGTGCAGAACTATCCTGGCAACTTCGGCAGTGATCTGGGCGGCTCGTTCCCGACCAACATCTGGTACTACACGCCGGCCCAGCTGGCCGCGTTCGATGCGAAGTTCACCAATCGCGATCCGGTGAGCCGCTTCTATTTCAACGACGTGTACAAGGTCAACGAAAAGGACACTGCCGCCTATCTGCAGGCGAATTTCGAGGGTGAAGGCTGGAGCGGCAACCTCGGCATGCGCTACGTCAAGACCAAACAGAACATCGGCTATACCAGCACCAACCCGGATCCGGACGCGAACAGCTCGGTCGGTCCGATCGTCGGATCGGCGTTCGGCAATTACTACTGGAACACCTACAAGCACTCGTACGGCAAGCTGCTGCCCAGCGCCAACCTCAAGCTTGATGTCACCGATGAACTGGTGGCGCGCTTCGCCGCCTCACAGACGATGACCCGACCGGACTATTCCGCGCTGGCCGGTTTCGTCTCGCTGAATGATCTGACGCTCGCCGGCAGCGGCGGCAACCCGAAGCTGAAGCCGCTGATCTCGACCAACTTCGATGCGTCGCTGGAATGGTACTTCGCACCGCGCGGACTGCTCTCCGCCGGTGTGTACAAGATGAACCTGAAGGACTACGTCAACTTCAGCAACGTCAACGAGACCTTCAAGAACATCCAGGCGAGCACGCTCGCCGGCACGGATGTCCTCAGCACCTATGCGGTGAGCGTGCCGTCCAACACCAACGGTCAGGTCAAGGGTGTCGAGCTCAACTACATCCAGCCGATCGGCAAGAACTTCGGCCTGTCCACGAACTACACCTACGCCAGCGGCCGAGCGACCGGCAACCAGCCGTTGCAGGGCACATCGAAGACGACGGCCAACGCGTCGGTGTTCTTCGAGAATGATCTGTTCAACGCCCGCGTGAGCTACACCTATCGCTCGTCGTTCTATGCCGGCGTGGCCCGATCGGACGTTTTCTACCAGGCGGGAACGGGCAATCTGGCGGCGTCCTTCGGCTACAACATCAACAGCTGGATGGCCGTGACGTTCGACGCGATGAACCTCAACAATCCGAAGCTCAGCTACTACACGAAGACCGCCGCGATCGGCAAGCAGCCGTATTACTTCTACGACAACGGCCGCCAGTACTACGTGAACCTCCGCTTCAAGTTCTGATCCTGTTTCAAGCCATGACGCGAGCCACGGATGGCTGCGCACTCTCCCCCAGCGGGCCCGGTCGTCATTTTCAGGGTCCGCTTTTTTTTGCATCATGTTTCGTCGCGCATGGCATGCTGCGGCGAACGACATGGAGATAGCCGATGACATGCCGCATCACGTTGCTGCTGGCCTTGATGGTTGTCGCGCCGTTGTCCGCGCATGCCGCCAACACGCCACCGCTGTCCCTGCTGCCGATGCCCGCCCAGATCAGCGTGGATCAAGGCAGTTTCAGCGTCGACGCGCGGACGTCGATCGTGGTCACCGGGCGCGACCAGGCCAGCCG
>JBDTZX010000248.1:0-2122 GCA_040004895.1 Rhodanobacter sp.
GCACCGGGCATGACCGATCGGCTGGCGGCGCTGACCGTGCTGGTGCGAGGCAACGCGCCGCAGGCCGACGCTGCACTGACGGATTACCGCGAACGCTACGCCGGCAATGCGCTGGCGCTCGACAAATGGTTTGCGGTGCAGGCCCAGCTTCCCGGCGAGCCGGCGCTGGCGCGGGTGATGATGCTGGAGAACGACCCTGCGTTCACTTTGCGCAACCCGAACCGTGTGCAGGCACTGCTTGGCGCCTTCGTGCGCGGCAATCCCAGCGGTTTTCATCGTGTCGATGGTGCGGGTTATCGGCTGTTGTCGGAACGGCTGGTCACGCTGGATGCGCTGAACCCGCAGGTTGCCGCACGGCTGGCGACGGCATTCAACGGTTCGCAGCGCCTGGAGCCGCGGCGCCGTGAGGCCGCGCGCGCTGCGATTGGTGAACTTTCGGGGCGGAACGGACTGTCACGCAATCTGGTCGAGATTGTGGAGAGCATGCTCGGGGGTTGAGCCGGCGTTCGCCGCACTCTGCTGCGAACGGCGCGGCGAAATCGCCACGCGGATACTCACCGGCGATCAGATGGCCAAATGTTCCAGCGCATCAAGCAGGCTGTTCATGCGTGACTCCAGGTCCGGCTTCAATGAGCCGCACTCGATGGACTCGCCTTCGTTGAGCCGGTCCATGGCCATTTCGACCTGGCAAAGTTCGATCAGCATGTCGTGGTGCGGATAGACCGGTTGAAAATCGAAGCTCATGTCCATGATGCATCCCCTGTGAGTTGGTAAGCAGGACAATGCAACTGCCATGCCAATGTGTGATACCCATCACACCCGTTTTACCGGCCATGACAGGGACCTGACGCTGCACGTCAGCTGCTGCCCCGAGCCGGCACAAAACGGCTCTTCAGTCACCCGTTGTTCACGCGATTGGGGTAAATATCGACTCTCGCTCCGGGGCGCCAAGTCTTCTGTCCCGAAGCAGCTTTTTCGCTTTCTGGCGCCTGGCAATACGGTCATCCTGGATTCCCCCTGTTCCTGAGACCGCCCGGCGCCAGATCTATCAAGACAAGACCCCGCGGCTGACGCCGCGGGGTCTTGTCTTTGTGCCATCGCAAAAGGCGACGGCACCCCTGCGGGTGCCGTCATTGCTACCTTTCCTGGTACGCGACCGGACCCCTGTCCGTCCGATCTCGGCGCGCGTATCGCGCAGCGTCTGCCCTTGAAAGTGCGTAAATACTTAAGCAGGAACCATGCCACGAATCGAGGCAAATTCGTATTCATGCCGATGGCGTTACCATGACGCCCCGTTGCGTCACTTTTTGCACCTCCAGGCCAGTCCGATGCATCACCCCACGCACTACGACGTCATCGTGATCGGCGGCGGCCACGCCGGCACCGAGGCTGCGCTCGCTGCAGCACGCAGCGGTGCGCGCACGTTGCTGCTCAGCCACAACATCGAGACGATCGGCCAGATGAGCTGCAATCCAGCCATCGGGGGGATCGGCAAGGGGCACCTGGTCAAGGAAATCGACGCGCTCGGCGGTGCCATGGGCCATGCGGCCGACCGCGCCGGTATCCAGTGGCGGACGTTGAACGCTTCCAAGGGTCCGGCGGTGAGGGCCACCCGTTGCCAGGCGGACCGCACGCTGTACAAGGCAGCGATCCGTCGGATTGTGGAGACCGAGCCGAACCTGCAACTGTTCCAGCAGGCGGTGGACGATCTGATCATCGAGAACGGTCGGGTGACGGGTGTCGTGACCCAGATGGGCCTGTCGTTCGGCGCGGCCTCGGTGGTGCTCACCGCAGGAACGTTTCTCGCCGGCAAGATCCATATCGGTCCCGCGCAGTATGCCGGCGGGCGCGCGGGCGACGCTCCGGCCAGCGCGCTGGCGTTGAAGTTGCGCGAGCTGCCGATCGGCGCCGACCGGCTCAAGACGGGCACGCCACCGCGCATCGACCTGCGCAGCGTGGATTTCAGCGGGCTCGAGGAGCAGCCCGGTGACGATCCGGCCCCGGTATTCTCCTATCTGGGCTCGCGCGGCGAGCACCCGCGCCAGGTCAGCTGCTGGATCACTCACACCAGCGAGCAGACGCATGAGCTGATCCGTGGCGCACTGGATCGCTCGCCGCTTTA
>JBDTZX010000053.1:0-2114 GCA_040004895.1 Rhodanobacter sp.
GGGTTGTCGCTGCCATCCGGCTGATAGCGCCAGTCGTGGAAGCACAGCTTGCCCAGGCCGCTGCGTTCGGTGGTGGTGAGGAAGCGCGCCGGAATGATCCGGTCGGTGTCGATGTTCTCGTCGACCAGCACCGCGGTGCGCGAATGGAGGCGGGTGATGGGTTTCATGCGGGACTCCACGAGGTAGCAGCGTCGGCTTTGGCTCCCTCCCCTGCTTGCAGGGGAGGGTTGGGGAGGGGTTGCGCGCTGCGGCAAGGTTGAATCCCCTCCCGGCCTCCCCCTGCAAGCAGGGGGAGGCGTCGAAAGATGACGATCGTGCTCATGCCGCCACCTCCACCAGGTACTCACGCGGATCGGCGATGCGCCCTGCCAGTGCCGATGCGGCGGCGGTGGCGGGACTGGCCAGCACGGTTCGTGCGCCCTTCCCCTGGCGGCCTTCGAAGTTGCGGTTGGAGGTGGAGACGACGAGCTGGCCGGGCTGCGCGAGATCGCCATTCATCGCGATGCACATTGAGCAGCCAGGCACGCGCCACTCCGCGCCAGCGGCGATGAACACCTGGTGCAGGCCTTCGCGCTCCGCATCGCGGCGTACGGCTTCGGAACCGGGCACCACCAGCATGCGCACGCCGCTGGCAATACGTCGTCCGTGCAGCACTCGCGCCGCTTCGCGCAGGTCGGACAGGCGCGAATTGGTGCAGCTGCCGATGAATACCACGTCGACGGGTGTGCCCTGCATCGGCCGGCCGGCCTCGCTGCGCATGTAGTCGAGCGCGCGCCGCTCCTGTGCATTGCGCGCAGCCGGCACCGGCGTGTCCATCGCGATCGCCATGCCCGGATGCGTGCCGTAGGTGACCGTCGGTTTCACGTCGCCGGCGTCGAGCACTACCTCGCGGTCGTAGCTGGCGCCTTCGTCGCTGCGCAGGCGGCACCAGCGCATCACGGCATCGTCCCATGCCTTGCCCTGCGGAGCGCGTGGACGACCTTTCAGCCAGGCGAAGGTGGTCTGGTCCGGTGCGATCAGGCCCGCGCGGGCGCCGGCCTCGATCGACATGTTGCACACGGTCATGCGCTCGTCCATCGAGAGCGCCTCGATCGCCGCACCTCGATACTCGATCACGTGGCCGGTGCCGCCGTCGACGCCGATCGCGCCGATGATGTGCAGGATCAGGTCCTTTGCACCGATGCCCGGGTGCAGTTTTCCGGTGACGTGGATCGCCAGTGTTTTCGGCTTGCGCTGCAGCAGGCTCTGGGTGGCCATCACATGGCCGACTTCGGTGGTGCCGATGCCGAACGCCAGCGCACCGAAGGCGCCGTGGGTGGATGTGTGGCTGTCGCCGCAAACGATCGTCATGCCCGGCTGGGTCGCGCCCAGCTCCGGACCGATCACATGGACAATGCCGCGATCCGCGCTGTCCCAGCCGTGCAGCTCGACACCGAATTCGCGGCAGTTGGTTTCCAGTTGTGCGACCTGCGCCCTGGCCTCGTCGTTCGCATACGGACGTTCGCCATTCGCCTGTGCCGGCAAGGTTGGCGTCGAATGATCCAGCGTCGCCAGCATGCGATCCGGGCGGCGCAGCTTCAGTCCGCGCTCGCGCAGCTCGGTAAAGGCCTGCGGTGACGTCACCTCGTGCACCAGATGCAGGTCGACATACAGGATCGCCGGGGTCGCCTCGCTTTCCGCAGCGACCACATGCGTCTCCCAGATTTTTTCGAACAACGTCTTTGCACTCACGCCGATGCCTCCATGGGAGCGGGCTGTTGATGAGGAGTCCGACCATGGATGGCCGGGTTTTGGTTTTCGCGGTCAGGGACGACCGCATTGACAACGCTCAGCCAGTTCCAGCGGTCCTCGGTGCGACCGTCGAACAGGCCGAAGAACGCCTGGCGCAGCGCGCGTGTGATCGGACCAGGCGTGCCGTCGCCCACGTTCTTCCGGTCGACCGAGCGCACCGGCGTGATCTCCGCGGCGGTGCCGGTCATGAACACTTCGTCGGCGCTGTACAGCGACTCGCGCGGCAGGTCGCGTTCCTCCACCGCAATGCCGAGGTCGGCGGCCAGCGTGATCACCGTATCGCGGGTGATCCCGGCCAGGATGCCGGCGCTCGACGGTGGCGT
>JBDTZX010000358.1:0-2114 GCA_040004895.1 Rhodanobacter sp.
AGGTGAGGCGGGAGCCGATGGTAGGCACGGCCCGCGTGCAGGAAACGGCAAAACGCTCTCGCCGGACGAACGAAGGCCCGCACGAGGCGGGCCTTCGGCGATCGCGATGAAACGAATATCAGGCCGATCTCGCTACCTGCGCCTCGATCAACGCGAAAGTCTTTTCCAACCGGTCAACGGGATATCGCCATTCGGTCGCGGCGGTACCTTGTAGCTCAGCATGTCGCCGCTCAATACGTAGCTGCGCACCTGAGTCGTTCCCTCCCAGTTCGGATACGTTGCGCCCTCGATATGGAAGGTGAGCGTGCCTTTCATGGCGTCGATATCGACGGTGCCGAAATGGGAGCTTGTTCCCAGTGCGGCGGCGCGGAATTCAGCCGGCGTCCCTGCGTTCTTGTCATTGGCGGCAAACTTGGGGCGGGAGCTGTTGAAGATGAACAGCGAATAGTGCCCGGCATGATCAATCTGCAACATGCCCTTGGGCGCGTCGCCGTAATCATGCGCGCTCGTTCCATTCGGATGCTTGACGTCGGCAAAGGCCAGCGTCCAGGTGCCTTCGATGGCCGCCGCCGCACGCATTTTATTGCCGGGCTCCGAGGCGGTGACTGCGTGGATCGGAAGAAGGGTCAGAAGGGCGAATAGAAATGTCTTTGCTGATTTCATGAGTGGATGTCCTGCAGGGTTCTGCCGAATGGGCTGTGTTGTTGCCTGGTGCATTTGTCCTTTCGCCGTTCTGCCGTGCTTTCCAAGCGGACGAATCGGCCCATCGGAGCGTGCGACGCGAATCGACGACATGGCCATGCAGCGTCAGCAGATCGCGCCAGAACGAGCACATGCGCAAGTACCTGTTTGGGTGATGGCTGGAAACCGCTCGATGAAAGATTCGCCGCCTCGATCGGGCGATGTGCGGCGCAGTGTAGTGCGCTACCATCCATTTAAAAAAGATGTTGATACGTATTTCAGTCATTTGAAAACAACATGGATAAACCATGAAATCCCTCGACCTGGATGCCGTCAAAGCCTTCGTTCTGACTGCTGAGCTGCAGAGCTTCACCCGTGCCGCGGATGCGCTGCACAGCACGCAATCGGCGATCAGCCTGAAATTGCGCCGACTGGAAGACCAGCTCGGCCGACGACTGCTGGAGCGAACGCCGCGCCAGGTGCGGCTATCTGCGGAGGGGGCCGCTTTCATCGAGGCCGCGCGCGAGCTGGTCGGGGCGCATGAGCGCGCCGTCGCCTCGTTTGAAGTGAAGCAGCGCCGACTGGTCATCGGCATCAGCCACCAACTGGTGGGCAGCGAGTTGCCCGGTTTGTTGCGCTGGATGAACCAGCATGATCCGAACCTGGTGATCGAGCTGCGCGTCGCCGGCTCGAACGAAGTGCTCAAGGCCTACGACGACGGCGTGCTGGATGCTGCCCTGGTATTGCAGCCGGAAGATCGGCGTCGAAACGGCGAGGTGCTGTTCGCCGAATCGTTTGCCTGGATTGCTGCGCCGCACTGGCAACCGCGTGCAGGCCAACCGCTGCCGCTATCGACCCAGGGCGAAACATGCAGCATCCGTATGGCGGCAGTCCGCGCGCTCGACAATGCCGGCATCGCCTGGACGGAAGTGTTTATCGGCAGGGGCGCCGCCGTGGTGGGAGCTGCAGCGACGATCGGTTTGGCAGTCGCCGTGCTGCCGAAACGTGCCGCGCCATCCGGCACCATCGATATCGGCCACGCGCTTTCATTGCCTCCCCTACCCACCCACGAAGCGGTGCTGTATGCGGCGTTGCATGACCGCCGATCGCGCCATGCACTTCATACGCTGGCGATGGCATTCAAGAATCTGTCCAAAGCCAGCTGACCGTGCCAGCCGGACCAGCTTTCGCCGCATGACGACGCTTACTGATTATGTCCAGCTATTGAAGATGCAAACGAGTTCTTTCTCACCAATTTTCCGTATATCGAATTAGTGCGCTCAACTCGAGTGTTAAACAATACTGTTGAAAACGAAAAAGCCCTCGAAATGAGGGCTTTTTTCGCTCTTTTTCTACATTTCGTAAAAATATATTGTCTAGAACGGGATCTCGTCATCCGCGAAGCCGCTGTCGGCCGGTGCCGGCGATTGCCG
>JBDTZX010000530.1:0-2102 GCA_040004895.1 Rhodanobacter sp.
TGGAACTTCGCGCCGTTCGACATTCCTTCCGACATCTACGCCGGCTGGGATGCGAAACTCGCCGGAGCCGCGCGCGAGCATGCATGGAATGCGACATTTGATACTTATGCTTCGGCGCATCCCGAGCTGGCTGCCGAATTCAGGCGTCGTCTTGCCGGCGAGCTGCCGTCCGACTGGGCCGCCACATCGCAGGCCTATGTCGAGAAGCTTCAGGTCGAAGGACTGGACGTCGCGTCGCGCAAGGCGTCGCAGATGACGCTGGATGCGTTCGGTCCGCTGTTGCCGGAGCTGATTGGCGGTTCGGCCGATCTGGCCGGTTCCAACCTCACCAAGTGGAAAGGCAGCCTCGACGCGGCCAACGGCAACAGTTCGGATGGCAACGGCAACTACGTCTACTACGGCGTGCGCGAGTTCGGCATGACCGCCATCGCCAACGGTCTCGCTTTGCACGGTGGCTTCATTCCCTACGATGCCACCTTCATGGTGTTCTCCGACTACGCACGCAATGCGGTGCGGATGAGCGCGCTGATCCCGGCGCACGCGATCCATGTCTACACGCACGACTCGATCGGCCTGGGCGAAGACGGACCCACGCACCAGCCGGTCGAACATCTGGCGACGTTGCGCTACATCCCGAACAATCACGTATGGCGTCCGTGCGATGCGGTGGAATCGGCGGTGTGCTGGAAAGCGGCAATCGAGCGCAGCGGTGCGCCGTCGTGTCTGGTGTTCTCGCGCCAGACCCTCAGGCATCAGCAGCGCGACAGCCGGCAGCTGGCCGACATCACGCGCGGCGGTTACGTGCTGTCCGATCCGTCGGACACGAAATTCAAGGCGATCCTGATCGCCACGGGCTCCGAAGTCGAACTGGCGATGGAGGCCGCTCGCTCGCTCGCGCAGCAGAACGTCCCGGTGCGCGTGGTCTCGATGCCGTGCACCGAAGTGTTTGACGCGCAGCCGCTGGAATACCGCGAAGGCGTGCTGCCCGGCTGGTGCCGCGCGCGCGTGGCAGTGGAGGCGGCGACGGCCGATTTCTGGCGCAAGTACGTCGGCCTGGATGGCGAGGTGGTCGGCATGACGACGTTCGGGGCATCCGCACCCGCGCCGCAGTTGTTCGAACACTTCGGTTTCACCATCGCGCACGTCGTCGATGCAGTGAAGCGTGTCATCGGGTAGTGCGGCATCAGGAGCTTGCAGGCTGTGCTCCCGCAGGAAAGGCGCGATTCAATCGAACAGAAGCCTGGTCAACTCATCCGGCGTCGCTGCGATCGCTTCGGCACCCGCGTGCTCCAGTTCGGCGCGGCTACCGAAACCCCAGAGCACGCCGATGCCGCGCACGTGATTGGCGATTGCGCCTTCGATATCGAAGCGGCGGTCGCCGATCATTACCGTGTCCTGTGGCGCTGCATCGAAGTCGGTCAGGGCAGCTGCGATCATCGTGGCCTTCTCGCTGTGCGGGCTGGCGGGGTCCGGACCGTACAGTCGCAGGAATGCCTTGCCGAACGGCAGGTGGGCGATGATCGGCGCCGCATGACGATGTGGCTTGCTGGTTACGATGGCCAACGTATGGCCGCCCGCGAGCAATCGCTCGATCAATGTCTCGATGCCCGGATAGATCTCGTGCTCGCGCCAGCCATGCGTGCTGAAGCGCTCGTGGTAGAACTCGACGGCCGCCTCGATACGTCCGGCATCGTGATCCAGCAACGGCGCAAAGCTGTGCCGCAGCGGCGGGCCGATCCAGCTGCGCAAATCGTCGTCGGCGGGCGAGGGAACATCCAGCCGCGCCAGCGCATGCTTCACGCATGCGGTGATGCCATGCTCGGAATCGATCAGGGTGCCGTCGAGATCAAACAGGCAAAGCATTACTTTGCCGCACGCGCCTTCAGTGCAGCGACTGCGGGAAGCTCCTTGCCTTCGAGAAATTCCAGGAACGCGCCGCCGCCGGTCGAGATATAGGAAATGTCGTCCGCGATGCCGTATTTGTCGACAGCCGCCAGCGTGTCGCCGCCGCCAGCGATGGAAAACCCTTTCGACGCGGCGATGGCGCGCGCCAGTGTTTCGGTGCCCTTGCCGAAGGCATCGAACTCGAACACGCCGACCGG
>JBDTZX010000490.1:0-6957 GCA_040004895.1 Rhodanobacter sp.
GCAGGACTGACGGTCGCACTGCTGTGGAAGCTGGGTGAGAGTCTCGGCTTGAACTCCTCCATGCGCTGGTTGATCATTGCGCTCTACGCAAGTCAGCCGATGACAGCCAGTTCGCTTGCGACCATGCAGACGGAAGGCCCTACCAGTGCGCTGGTGGTTGCTCTGGCCTATCTGATACAGGGCAGCGATCGCGCAAACTCCCGCCTGCTGCTGACCGCGTCCCTGCTTTTCGGTTTTCTGCTGGGCCTGAAGGTAAGCAACCTCGTGATGGCAGGACCGCTGGGCCTGTGGATGCTCTGGCGCTGGCGCCAAAGCATGCCCTGGAAAATGTTGCCGCTGGCATTGTTGTGTGGCGTTGCCGTCGGCGGCTCCAGTTACACGTATGCCTACATCCTGACCGGCAATCCGGTGCTTCCGATTTTCAATGGCATTTTCCGTTCTCCCTATTACCAGCTGAACAATTTCAGCAATCCCACCTGGAATACCGGATTTGGCTGGAGCATCGTATGGAACATGGTTTTTCACACGTCGAGATTCGACGAAGGGGCCGACGGCGGTGCCGGTTTCATCCCGATCGCCCTCTCCGGGGCGCTGCTGATTTCCCTTTTTGATCGGCGGACCCGACCACTCGCGCTGGCGGGAATCGTTGCGTTTCTTCTGCCACTTTCCCAGACCCAATACTTTCGTTACGCCACCCCGGCCTTCGGACTGCTGATTCCAGCCATGGTGTCACCCGTCCAGTTCTCCTTCGCTGGAAAACGATCTGCCCAGATGATGGTGGCCTTGCTGATTCTTCTCGTCTTCGCCAATTTCGCTGTCGTTTCAAATACGCACTGGCAGGTACGTACCGGGATATTGCAGAAGCTCGTGCTGCAGGGATCATCCAGTATCAGCGGGGAATATGCCCCCGAAAAAAAGGCGGCAGATTTCATCCGAGAGAGCTATGGGTCGCATGCGCGGACGCTGGTAGCCAGCTTGAGGTACTGCTATGGCGCACCGTTTGGCGGCAGGGCGCTGGTGAGGTGCTGGTACGATCCGGCGTTGAGCAAGTCGGCCAAAATCGCGGATGGTGATGCAAGCGGTGCGATATGGCGCCAAATTTTTTCTGACGCAGGTATCAACCTGGTTGTCTTGCGCACTGATGACGTCACGCCGGGCATGATCGCGGCCATCAAGGAAAGCGCGGGCATCCGGGTGTATTCGTCCGGACCCGTGGAGGTTTGGGAGCTGCATCCAGCGGAACCAGGCAAGCCGGTAGTTCGCGCATCCAAGGGAATTGCTGTGCAGTTCCAGCCCGGCATAAGCCGGGCAGGTATGACGCTGCTGGATGCATCGTTCGAACTGGCGTGCCTTCCGTCGAAAACCCCGATTGTCGTCGGCTGGACGCTTCAACGCCACGATGCACCCAGCGAAGGGAAGTACGGCTGGATCTACTGTTCCAGCTCCGGTCAGACGGGCGACTCCTTCCATGTGAAGTCACCCGACAACCTCACTGGGCTTTTTGTTTCGGCGACGCCTGCCTATGGTGTCGACCTGCATCTCGTACTGGAATCGGCCAGCGCGAGCTGGCAGGGCGATCTGATTTCGGACCGTGACCTGGCCAAGCGATGGCGTAACGGCGTAGTGGACGGGGTCAAGGCTTGGAACAAGGAGCGGCTGTCACGGCGGCGCCAGGCAAGCCTCCATCGCCCGCGTACGGAAAAACAGGGAAGCCTGCAGTGAAGAGCCTCGATCGACGAGCCGGCGTTTCTCCTGAAGGAGCTAGTCTCGTACGCGCCGACGGCATGTCTTCATGGCATCGGGCCCTTCGGATGCGGAAACACCGATCGGCCACGAGCGTGCCGGATTGCAGGCACGCCACGGATTTCCTGCCAACGATCGGTTGGGCACAGTGGATGGACCAGCCACATGAGTGGAAATGACAACATGATGCAGATCGCCGTGGTGATTCCCTGCTACAAGGTCAGCAGGCAGATACTGGGAGTCATCGCCAAGATCGGGCCAGAAGTCTCAGCCATCTACGTGGTGGATGATGGCTGTCCGGAGGCAACCGGCCCGCTGGTCGAGTCTTCCGCAGCGGACCCGCGAGTGACGGTCTTGCGTCATGTGGAAAACCAGGGCGTCGGTGCTGCCGTGATGACCGGATACCGTGCAGCGATCGGCGCCGGCATGGACGTCATCGTCAAACTCGATGGTGACGGGCAGATGGATCCATCGCTGATATCGCGGTTCGTCGAGCCCATTCTGCTGGGCGAGGCCGACTACACCAAAGGCAATCGGTTCTTCGATCTGGAAGAACTCCGGTCGATGCCGAAGCTGCGCGTGTTCGGAAACGCCATACTGTCCTTCATGGCCAAGCTGTCGACCGGCTACTGGGATCTGTTCGATCCGACCAACGGATACACGGCAGTGCATGCCGATGTTGCACGACATCTGCCGATGGACAAGATCAGCAAGCGATATTTTTTCGAGACCGACATGCTTTTCAGACTCAACACACTGCGCGCATTGGCGGTCGACGTGCCGATGACTGCGCGCTACGCGGATGAAGTGAGCAATCTCAGGATTTCCAGTGTTATCGGCGAGTTCGCCTACAAGCACCTGAGGAATCTGGCGAAGCGCATTTTCTACAACTACTATTTGCGCGATATTTCGGTGGCATCGCTGGAACTGCCGCTGGGTCTGGCGTTGTTCCTTTTCGGCATCATCTTCGGAACCTTCCACTGGATCGAGTCCGCCCGGAACGCGACCCCCACCGCGGCCGGAACCGTCATGCTGGCGGCACTGCCCGCGCTGATGGGTTTGCAATTGCTGATGGGCTTTCTTGCCTATGACATTGCCTCGGTGCCGCGACGCGCGCGCCATCCGCGGCTGGGCTGGAGCATCGACCGCGTGCAGGAGAAACAGTCTTGAAGTGGCTGCTCGACCGGCTGCGCGACCCTTCGGTCAACGAAATCGATGTGGATGGCGACGGGCGGCTCACCGCGCATGGTCGGATGCTGATGCGCAAGCGCATGTTGCGCGAGGTGTTCAGCGAGTTCCATCAATCCTTTCATCGTCTGGATCAGCAGTATTTTCGGGGTGATGGCCTGAAAGTGGAGCTGGGTGCCGGCATCGCTCCGATGCGCGATTCCTTTCCCGAGGTACTGGCTACCGATATCGTCCGGGGACCTCATCTCGACCGAGCCATCGATGCCGAAGCCATGGATCTGGTCGATGGCTCGGTGCGGACGTTGCTCGGGCAAAACTGCTTTCATCATTTTCCACACCCGCGGCAGTTTTTTGCCGAAGCCGAGCGGGTGCTGGCGCCAGGCGGTGGAATCATTCTGGTCGAGCCCTACTACGGACCGATGGCGACATTTCTGTACAAGCGACTGTTCCGCACCGAGGGCTTCGACAAGGCCTATCCGTCGTGGGAGACACCTGCGACGGGACCGATGAACGGTGCAAATCAGGCGTTGAGCTACATTGTCTTCGTGCGCGACCGCGAACTGTTCGATCGGCAATTTCCAAATCTCGAAATCGTCCATGAGGAGCGCGCCGGCAATTACCTCAAATACCTGCTGTCAGGCGGTCTGAATTTTCGCCAGATCTGCCCCGACGGCATGAGTCCGCTGGTCGATTTCATGCAATGGTGTCTGCGGCCATTCAACCGCTGGCTCGCGTTGCACCACACCATCGTCGTACGCAAGCGGTCATGACATTCATTCGATATGTACTGATCCAGCTGTTTGCCTACTGCATCGACCTGGGTGGATTCCTGCTTTTGCTGAAGACGGGTGCGCTCGGTCCCTTGGCCGCCAATGTCATCAGCAAGCTGGCGGCCGGCCTGTTTGCATTCGTGGCGCACCGGCGGTTTACCTTCCGTGCGCATGGTCACGGTAATGCGCATGGACAGGCGGTCCGGTATTTCCTGCTGCTGGGTATCAATATTCCGCTGTCGTCCGGACTTCTCCTGATTGCATTGCATTGGATCGGTCATCCGACAATTGCCAAGATCGTGGCGGACATCGTCGGCGTGCTGTTCACCTATTCGATCAGCAAGGCCTTCGTCTTTGTGGGAGCCAATGCCAAGCAGGGTGACTTCGATTCGCGGAAGCTTGATTCATGAAGATTGTCGTCACCGGCGCGAATGGCTATATCGGTCGCCGACTGGTGGACTTGGCCGTGAATCAGGGTCACCAGGTCATCGCGGCCAGCAGGCAAAGTTTGGGCCGTGATGCCTGGCTCTCATACGATCTGCTCGACCCTCAGGCGTTTTTACTGCCAGTGGATACGGATGCGATCATTCACCTTGCGGCACAAACCGGTCTGGCGGACGCGGCCGACGACGAGCTTGAAGTTGGCGCCGCAACGGATCTGCTTGCCCAGGCCATGGCATGCGGCAGCCGTGTGCTTTTCGTTTCGAGCCAGAGCGCGAGTGTGGATGCGCCAACGTCCTACGGGCGGATCAAATGGCGGATTGAACAACGGGTTGTTGCAGCCGGCGGCATCGCGATCAGACCTGGCCAAGTCTATGGTGGCGATGAACGTGGCCTGTTCGGCACGCTAACGCAATCGGTCAGGCGACTGCCGGTGCTGCCGGCGTTTGTTCCGGCGCCTCTGATCCAGCCGATTCATGTCGATGACCTCGTGCTCGGCTTGTTGCAGCTCGTCACTGCTGCGGAGATTTTGCCGGGTGTCGTCCAGCTCGGGGCGGAAAAGCCGGTGACATTTACCCGGTTTCTGAGACAGATCAGCAAACAGCGGATCAGGCGTTTTCGACTGTTTTTCCCTGTGCCGGTGGTGGTGTTGAAGGCAGCTCGCCGGCTCGCAGGGGCACGCACGTGGCAGCGGCTCGGCCTCGACCGACTCGATTCACTGTTTGCGCTGCAGCCGATGTCCACCTCGGCGGATCTTCAGCGCTTGCAAATCGAGATGCGCCCGCTCGCATCCGGAATGCATCCGTCAGGGGACGCGCGCCGCCGCTGGATGTTGCAGGAGGGTCGGCTCGTGCTTCGCTACCTGTTGAAGCGTCCACCCGGGAGCATGTTGCTGCGCCGCTATGTGCGGGCGGTTGTCGCGCTGCGCGGCGAACAGCCCTGTCGTCTGCCGTGGTGGGTGGCACGCTGGCCTGCCACGCTGGCCCTGCTCGACGATCCGAAACGATTGATCAAGCGCATGCCGGAGCTGGCCACTCGCCTCGATATGGCGCTGATGCTCGCCGAGGCATCCACGGAGGGCGCCGAGCGCTTCCTGGCCGGCCAACCCCATGGCGGCGGACTCGGCAACTTGTTGGTGATGAGCGGGGCTGTCGTCACCGAAGTGATCTGGCGGCCCATACGGTGGGTGTACGCGATCTTGAAACCCGTGGCCGTATCGAATCAGGAAGCGCGTCCTTGAGCCTTGATTTCGACATCATCATCGTTGGAAGCGGACCGGCCGGGGTATCCATCGCGTTTCCCTTGCTGGGATCCGGTCTGCGGATACTGATGGTCGATGGTGGCGCCCAACCGGATGTCACCTTGCCGGCGCGGAACTTCCTGACCGAACGGTTTGAGCAAGCGGACCAATGGAAATGGATGATCGGCGAGCAGTATCACGCGCTGACTCAGCGCGATGCCGTTTCACCGAAATTGCGGGCGCCTACGCAAAGCTATGTATTCGCCGGGGCAAACGAGGAAAATCGGATCGTCGCGCACGACTTCGTTGCCATTGGCTCGTTGGCAAGTGGTGGTCTCTCCAACGGTTGGGGATGTGGGGTTGCGGCTTGGACCGCCGAAGAACTTTCCGCCTTTCCGTTTCCCGCGTCGGAGCTGACACCCTCGTATCGGGCCGTGTCGGAAAGGATTGGCATCAGCGGCAGGCAGGACGACGATCTGGCCGACTATTTCGGTTTGGATGCGTGGGCGCAACCGGCGATTCCGCTGGACAATCTTCATCGGAGGCTGGAAAGAAATTACCTCCGTCGCCGGGATCGCTGCTCCGAACTGGGATTTCGGCTCGGACGATCCCGAGTGGCCGTGCTGAACACGGCCCATGCCGGACGCCTCCCATGCGATCGCCTGTCGAACTGTCTGTATGGCTGCAGCCGTCGGTCGCTCTACTCCTCGAGACATGAATTGCCGGCATTGCAAAACCACGGGAATTTCCAGTACGAGGCGGGCTTCATCGTCGAGCAGCTTGTTCGGCAGGGAGACAGCTGGGAAGTGCAGGGTCATGTCGCTGGAGATGCCTCGAAGGGACGGACCATCACAGCGCGACGCGTGGTTCTTGCGGCCGGTACGCTGGCGACCACCCGACTTGCTTTGCGTACACTCCAGTGGGAGGGCAATGTACCGGTCGCCTCGAGTCCCACCGCTGCCTTTCTGCTCTGGCTGCCGCGGCTCCTGGGAGCGCAGAGGGAGCCTTCATTCGGGTTGGGCCAGTTGTCGTTTTCGTTGACCTTGAAGCAGGGATTCACTGCGTTCGGATCGACATTCTCGACAACCGGGCTACCCGTCGCGGAGTTCGCCAGCCGCATGCCGATGAACAAGCGATCGAGTATCAGTCTGCTGGGCAACCTTCTGAGTTCGTGTGTGGTGGGCAACGCATTTCTACCCGGTACGCTGTCGGCGACCGTGGCGCAGCTCGATGCACAGGGTGCGCTTCATGTGCATGGCAAACAGGATGAACGTGTGCCAGCGTTGATGGCGGAAACCGCCCGACGTCTGCGCAAGGCCTACGGGAGGCTGGGCGCGATGATGTTGCCAACCAGCTTCACCATGGGCAAACCGGGAGCGGATATTCACTACGCCGCCAGCCTGCCGATGCGCGGCCGTCCCGAACCAACGCAAACCAATGCCGAGGGAGAGCTCGAAGGCCTGCCTGGCGTCTATGTAGCCGATGGCGCATCGCTGCCAACGCTCACCGAGAAATCGCATACTTTGACGATCATGGCGAATGCGGATCGCATGGGCCGAAGACTCGCCGCCAAGC
>JBDTZX010000378.1:0-2095 GCA_040004895.1 Rhodanobacter sp.
CGGGTCGTAGCCGGCGATCTGCACACTGACCGGTTCGGGTTCGCCGACGTGGTCCATCCGCTGCAGCGACTTGCGCGTGTTCCACAGCCGTGGGTCGGCGTTGGTCATCTCCGACACCGCCAGGCCTGCGCCCAGCCGCTTGCACAGCAGTCGGAACGGCTTGTCGGTGACCCCGGCCATGGGCGCGAGGACCACCGGCGGATCAATGAGATAAGGGCCGATGTGCATCGGCGTAGTGTAGCGGCTGGCCCCACCCCGGAACCGGAGCGGCCCGTGTGGCCTGGCCCTTGCATAGCTGATGCATGGTTCCCGGCAGGGCCAATCGGGAGGATCGCCGGATGTGGAAAATCATTGCCGTCTGTCTCTGTCTCGTGGCCATGCAGGCACACGCCAGCGACCCCATGTCCGCACATGACGCATTGCGCTACCGCACCGAAAGTGACCCGCAGGGGCTCATTGCCGACCTGCGGCAGCAGCTAGACCGGCTTCCTGCAGATGCGACATCCAGACAGGAACGCGACCTGCTGTGGCTGATGGGCACCGCTGCGGTCAACATCAACGACAACACCGCGCTGGCCGAGGCGGAACTGCGCCTGGAGAGCCTCGCCGAGGCACGCCAGGACAAGCTTGCGGCAGCGGCCGCCGGGTTCCTGCGCTCACGGCACGTGATCGCCAGTGGCGAAGGCGATGGCATCAGCGAGGCCTTGCGCGCGGCGGCCAACGCGCAGGGCGATGCCGATCCGCGCAGCGTCGCCTGGGCCCGCTACAACCTGTGCGATGCGTACGCGATGAGCCAGAAGGCACGCAGCGCGATGTCGCTGTGCGACCAGGCGATCGGCGCCTACCGCACCGTCGGCGACACCTGGGGCCTGGCCGAGGCGGAGAACGACCAAGGCGTGAATTTCGGCAACCTGGACCAGCCGGCACGCGCGGTCGAGCTCTACCAGAGTTCGCGCAGGCATTTCGCCAGTCTCGGCGCACAGCAGATGGTGGTTATGGTTGGCGACAACCTGGCGCAGATGTATCTGAAGCTTGGCCGCCCCGCCGAAGCACTGCCGCTTTCGCAGGCCTCGCTGGCCCAGGAAAAGGCCGCTGGCCGGGTCAGCGACGCACTGATTTCACGCATGAACATCGCCCGCGACTATGCCGCCATGGGCAAGTCCGAACTTGCGCTGGCGACGATCAGCGCCGCGGTGTCGGAAGCACGCGCGGCGAAGATGGACGGCATGGTGCCGGACCTGCTGGATGTGCGCAGTCAGCTGGTCGAACAGGCTGGCCATTCGCAGCAGGCGCTGGTCGACACGCGTGAGGTGATCCGTCTGCTGGGCGAACGCAATGCCACCGCACAGCGCGCCGACGTGGCGTCGCTGGAATCACGTTACGCCGCGCGCGAGAAGGAACTGCGCATCAAGAACCTGGAGCATCAGAACAGCTTGCAGACGATGGCCTTGCAGACAGCGCAGGCGAAGGACGCCGAACATGCCGAAAGCCAGCGCCGACAGGCACTGGCCAGCATGGTCATCAAGGGCGTCGCGCTGGCCACTCTGCTGATCGCCGGTCTACTGTGTCTGCTGCTGCGCACGCAGCGCCGTTACGCGGCCGAACTGCGGGTGCAGGCACTTCGCGATCCACTCACCGGTATCGACAACCGTCGTGCCTTCATGCAGCGTGCGGAGGTCTTGCTGAGCAGTGCCCGCAAACCGCGGGAGCCGCATGTGCTGATGGTGATCGACTTCGATCATTTCAAGCGGATCAACGACAGTGCCGGTCATCCGCAGGGCGACCGGGTGCTGGCGATGGTGGCGGACTACCTGAGCCGCGCGGTGACTGGCATTGGCCACGTCGCGCGCATCGGGGGCGAGGAATTCGCCGTGATCTGCCCCGGGCTCGGCGCGTCGACCGGACTGCGGCTGGCCGAAACCATGCGCGCCGGTGTCGCCAGCCTGCCGATGCCCTCGGGCGTACCGGTGGCCAGGATCACGGTGAGCATCGGCGTCGCCCTGTTCGATGGCGAGCGTTGCTTCGATCTCAGCAGCTGGATGCGCGCCGCCGACGCGGCACTCTACTCGGCCAAGTCGTACGGCCGCGACCGCGT
>JBDTZX010000186.1:0-2094 GCA_040004895.1 Rhodanobacter sp.
GCCGGACTCCGGTGGTGCAGGCATCATCAACCTCAACGTCGGACGAGAGGTGGTTTGTTTCGGGGCCACCAGGGCAGCGCGAAACGGGAGGAATGCCATCTCCGAAGGGGACATCGTAGTCGATCGGGCAGGCCGGCGGTCAAGCCTCGCGGTTCCGCCATCTATAATCGCGCGGCCTTCCCATCGTCGATTGCCATGACTGCAGACCATCGAAATGCCCGACGCAGCCTGCCATGGCTGCTGGCGGCGTTGTCGATGATCGGACCGTTCTCGATCGACGCGGTGTTCCCGGCCTTTCCGCTGATCGGCGCGCGTTTCGCTGTCGACACCGTCGCGCTGCAGCAGCTGATCAGCATGTACCTGGTCACCTACGCGACGATGAGCCTGTTTCACGGTGCGATTTCCGATGCGATCGGGCGCAAGCCGGTGATGGTCGCCGGGATGATTTTGTACGCGCTGGCCTCTGCGGGCGCGGCGATGTCCACGTCGTTTGCGATGTTGCTGGCATGCCGCGCGCTGCAGGGTGTGAGTGCGGGCGCGGGCCTGGTGGTGGGGCGCGCGGTGATCCGCGACACCTTCGAGGGCGCCGAAGCGCAGCGGCTGATGTCGCGGGTGATGATGATCTTCGGCGTGGCACCGGTGATCGCGCCGATGGTGGGCGCGCAGCTGCTGCCGCTGGGCGGCTGGCACGGCATCTTCTGGGTGCTCACCGGGTTCACCATGCTGCTGGCCGTGGCGCTGGTGCTGTGGCTGGAGGAAAGTCATCCGCCCGCGCGGCGCACGCGCTTCTCGCCACGACCGTTGCTGGCCAGCTACGTAGCCTTCAGTCGCGATCGTCCGTTCTGGCCGCTGCTGATTTCCAGTTCGGTGAATTTTGCCGGCCTGTTTCTGTACATCTCGTCGGCGCCACGGATCGTGCGCGAGTTGCTGCAATTGCCGGCCAGCGGATTCCCCTGGCTGTTTCTGCCGGTGGTGGCCGGTCTGGTCGGCGGCGCGTGGCTGTCCGGCCGGATGGCCGGTCGGCGCAGCGTGGCGTTCACGGTCAGGACCGGCTACGGCGTGATGCTGCTGGCGTGTGCGTTGCATCTGATGCTGGCGCTGGCCTTTCCGGCGCCGCGGCTGCCGTGGTCGATGCTGCCGCTGGTGCTGCAGGGCATCGGCGTGCAGCTGGCGTTTCCGACGATCACGCTGCTTTTGCTGGACCGTTTCCCGCAGCAGCGTGGCGGCATTTCGTCGATGCAGGCGTTCGCCAGCCTGCTGTTGTGCAGCGTGGTGGCCGGCGTGCTGTCGCCGCTGCTGTCGGTGGGCATGCTGCCGCTGGCGCTGGGCGCGTCGGGGCTGACCGTGACGGGATTCGCCGCGTGGTGCTGGTATCGCGCGGTGAGTCGCGACGCGATGGACGATCTCATCGTGCCCGCAACACCCGCCAGCTTGCAGGCGGAAATTGCGGAGCCGCGATGAGACTCAGGCGGGCGGCGGGTCGGGTGTGATCACTGCGGGCATCGATATCTGTGCCAGCTGGTTCGTCACCGCCAGTTGCAGCGAAGGCGGACGATAGCTTGCATCGGCCAGCCAGCGCTGCCAGACCGACGCGTCGATCTTTTCATTGATGCCGGTACCGATGCCGCGATTGAAGGATGGCTTGCACAGCTTGTAGATGCCGACCATGAATTCCGCATAGGAGTTGCGCGGCACGCCGGTGTCGGCGTCGGGCGCGGGAACAAGAACCGGGTTGCTGGCAAGTCCGCAGGCGCTGGCTTTCTGCTGCAGCCATGCCAGCGCCAGATCGGGCAGTGGATCGGGCTTGCGGCCCGCACCGTCGCGATCGTTGCCGCCGCCGACGTCGGAATGCGAGCCGATGAACCAGCGTTGTTCGATCTCGATCTGTTCGAGCTTCTTGGACACGACGGTTTCGCCGGCCTTCACGCTGGCAAGGTTGCGCGTCCACAGCGCGGGCTCGAAGTCGGCGCGATGCTCATCCAGCGCCAGCGCCTGATAGGCGTACTTGACGATCTTGCTGAGCTCGGTGTCGTGGAACTGGTAGCGCGCGCGGGCATATGGAAACCACGACGCGGTATCGGGGATGCCGAGCGA
>JBDTZX010000290.1:0-2092 GCA_040004895.1 Rhodanobacter sp.
ACCTTCGACGTGCCGGGCATCGCGGTGGCGATCGTCAAGGACGGCAAGGTGGTGATGGAGCAGGGCTTCGGTCTGCGCGAAATCGGCAAGTCCGACACCGTCGACGCGCACACGCTGTTCGCGATCGCCTCCAACACCAAGGCGTTCACCGCCGCCTCGCTGCAGCAGCTGGCCGAAGCCGGCAAGCTGAAGATGGATGACCGCGTGATCGATCACCTGCCGTGGTTCCGCATGTCCGACCCGTATGTGACGCACGAGATGCGCATCCGCGATCTGCTGGCGCATCGTAGCGGGCTCTCGCTCGGTGCCGGCGATCTGCTGTACTGGCCGCCGACCTCTTACAATACGAAGGAAGTGGTCGAGCACCTGCGCAATGTGCCGATCAGGAACGGCTTTCGCAGCGGCTACGCCTACGACAACATCCTGTTTGCGGTAGCCACGCTGGTGATCGAGCAGGTGTCGGGTCAGAGCTATGCCGACTACGTGCGCGAGCACATCTTCAAGCCGGTTGGCATGGACGAATCGCTGATCGACAAGACCTATCTCACACCCGGCATGGATGTGGCGATGGGCCACGCCAGGGCCAACTTCAAGAATCTGGAAACCGTGCCGCCGATGGCCTGGCTCAATGATCCGGGCGCGGGTGGCATCTACGCCAGCGTGCACGACCTGGCCAAGTGGATGAACGTGCAGCTGGCCGGCGGTGTGTTGCCCACGAAGTCTGCCGACGGCAAGCCGCAACGCCTGTTCTCGCAGGACAGTCAGAACCAGATGTGGTCGATGCTGACGCCTATCACCATCGGCAAGCCACCGGTTCCGGAGCTCGCGCCGCTGGTCCCGCATTTCTACGGCTACGGCGAAAGCTGGTTCCTGTCCGACTACCGCAACCAGCGGCTGGTCTGGCACACCGGCGGCTGGCCGGGGATGGTGTCGCGGGTGACGTTGGTGCCCGAACTGCATCTGGGCGTGGTAGTGCTGACCAACCAGGAATCGGGTGCGGCGTTCAATGCGGTGACGTATCGCGTGCTGGATGCGTATTTGAATCCGGACCAGAAAACCGACTGGGTTGCGATATACGACAAGGCGGTGAAGAAAGGTGAGGCGAAGGCGGATGGCAGCTTCGCGAAACACGAGGCAGCACGCGACAGGAACAGCAAACCCTCGCTGCCGCTGGCGAAGTATGCAGGCACGTATCGCGACCCCTGGTACGGCGATGTCATCGTCAGCGATGAAGGCGGCAAGCTGCGCCTGCGTTTCTCCAAGACCGCGAAGCTGCTCGGCAGCATGACGCCGTGGCAGCACGACACCTTCACCGTGCGCTGGGACGATCGCGCGCTCAACGCCGATGCGTTCGTCACTTTCTCGCTGGATATGGATGGGCACATCACCGAAGTACGGATGGAGCCGATCTCGCCGCTCACCGACTTCAGCTTTGACTTTCAGGACTTGCGGCTGACTCCGGTGAAAACTGACGGGAAGGGTGCGACACAGGATTGATTCTCCGATTCATCGGATCGATGGATACGGTGAATTACCGATGACGCTGGAGGAGCGTCGTCATCGGTCAGCACTTCGCTCCGCATCACGATTGTCGGAGATACCGCCATGCGCTTTCGTCAACATGCCGTCGCTGTCTTGTTCTGCCTGGGGTTGTCGATCAGCGCAGTGCAGGCGCGTACGGGCGACGTTCCAGCCCACCGTTTTTTTCATGTGCAGATGGGTGCTGCCTCGACGCAACCCACTTCCGGCAGGCTGCTGTTGTTCGCCACTGATGCGAAAGCTGCCGAAGCCGAAGCCGGCGCCGAATCCCATGGCAAGGACAGCACCGTCGAGGAAGTGGATGCCAATCCGTTCCGTGCCACCGAAACCAGCGTGGCAGCGCGCGAAGTAAGTCAGTGGGTGCCCACTCAGAGCGTCGACATCGATGCCGACCAGATGGCTTTTCCCGCAGGCTATTCGAAGTTGCCGCCGGGTGACTATGTGGTGCAGGCGGTGCTCGATGTCGATCACAGCTACAACTACAGCGGACGCGGAGCCGGCGATCTGGTCAGTGCGGTGGTCAAGGTTCATCTGCCGACGGCCAGCCTTCCGA
>JBDTZX010000226.1:0-2085 GCA_040004895.1 Rhodanobacter sp.
AGGAAAACGGCCTGGCCGGCTATCCGGTCTACACGCGCAAGCCGAATACCGATGTTTCGTACCTCGCCTGCGCACGCCGGCTGTTCGGTGCAGGCAGCGAGTTGATCTACCCGCAGTTCGCCACCCACAACGCGCACTCGATCGCTGCCGTGCATCACCTCGCACAGGGGCGACCGTACGAATACCAGCGCCTGCACGGCATGGGCACCGACCTGTACGCCGAAGTGATCGGCCCGCAGAACTTGAATGTGCCGTGCCGCGTGTACGCACCGGTCGGCACGCATGAAGACCTGCTGCCGTATCTGGTGCGCCGCCTGCTCGAGAACGGCGCCAACACCAGCTTCGTCAATCGCGTCGTCGACGAGAGCGTGCCGGTGCGCGAGCTGGTCGCCGACCCATGCGAGACGGTGCGCAGGTTCGCCTCCATTCCGCACCCGCGCATCCCGCTGCCGGTCAATCTCTTTGGTGACAATTCTGCGCTCGCGCAGAATTCCAATTCGGTAACTCGGAAGAATTCCATGGGCGTCAACTTCTCCAACGACAACGAACTGAAAGCGATGGCCGACGCGGTGGCCGCCAACCCCGGTCCGTGGGCGGCCGCGCCGCTGGCCCCGGGATCCAGCGCCAATGGCCCGACGGTATCGGTGACCAACCCGGCGGATCGTCGCCAGGTCGTGGGCAGCTACGTCAGCGCCGACAGCGCTACCGTCGACAAGGCACTGGGTAACGCGGTCGCCGCCCAGTTCGGTTGGGACCGCCTGCCGGCCGCCAGCCGCGCCGCGATCCTCGAACACGCTGCCGACCAGCTCGAGGCACGCCGCGGCGAGTTCATCGCGTTGTGCGTGCGCGAAGCCGGCAAGAGCCTGCCCGATGCGATCGCTGAAATCCGCGAAGCCGCCGATTTCCTGCGCTACTACGCCACCATGGCGCGCCGTCTGTTCGGCCAGCCGGAACAGCTGCCCGGACCCACCGGCGAAAGCAATCAATTGTTCCTCCATGGCCGCGGCGTGTTCGTCTGCATCAGCCCGTGGAATTTCCCGCTGGCGATCTTCCTCGGCCAGGTCAGTGCCGCGCTGGCCGCCGGCAATGCAGTGATTGCCAAGCCGGCGGAGCAGACCTCGCTGATCGGCCATGCCGCGATCAAGCTGCTGCACGATGCCGGCGTGCCTTCCGACGTGCTGCAGTACTTGCCGGGCGACGGCGCAACCGTCGGTGCCGCGCTGACGAAAGACCCGCGCGTCGCAGGCGTGGCCTTCACCGGCTCCACCGAAACGGCCTGGGCGATCAACCGCGCACTCGCCGCACGCAATGCCGCCATTGCGGCCCTGATCGCCGAGACCGGTGGGCAGAACGCGATGATCGCCGACTCCTCCGCGCTGCCCGAGCAGATCGTCAAGGACGTGATCGCCTCGGCATTCCAGTCGGCCGGCCAGCGCTGCTCTGCAGCGCGCGTGCTGTTCGTGCAGGAAGACATCGCCGACAAGGTCTGCGCGATGCTCGCCGGTGCGATGGCCGAGCTGAAGGTAGGCGATCCGGGCCAGCTGTCGACCGACGTCGGCCCGGTGATCGACGAGGACGCGAAGAAGATCCTGATCGATCACGCCGCGCGCATGGATGCCGAAGCGAAAAAAATCGCCGAAGTCGCGCTCGATCCCGCGCTCACCGGCCACGGCACGTTCTTCGCGCCGCGCGCCTACGAAATTCCCTCGCTCGCCACGCTGACCCGCGAAGTGTTCGGCCCGGTGCTGCACGTGATTCGCTGGAAAGGCAGCGAGCTGGCCAAGGTCGTCGAGCAGATCAACGCGACCGGCTACGGCCTCACGCTCGGCATCCACAGCCGCATCAACGACACCGTCGACTACATCAGCAGCCATGCACGGGTCGGCAACTGCTACGTCAACCGCAACCAGATCGGCGCGGTGGTCGGCGTGCAGCCGTTCGGCGGAGAAAATCTCTCAGGCACCGGCCCCAAGGCCGGCGGTCCGCATTACCTGCTGCGCTTCGCCAACGAGCGCACATTGACCATCAACACCACGGCAGCCGGCGGCAACGCCTCGCTGCTGACGATCGGGGAATAAGCGTCCG
>JBDTZX010000158.1:0-6908 GCA_040004895.1 Rhodanobacter sp.
ACGCTCGCCTGGCGTCGCCGTGGCGACATCGCCATGCCGGTGCTGTACGCATTGATGGTGACGATGCTGTTCCCGTTTGCGCTGGGGCCCGAAGACACCCTGCTGCAGCGGATCGCCGGCGGGGTGGTACTGGTCACCGTGCTGCTGGCGATGCTGCTGGCGCTCGATGCGTTGTTCTCCAGCGACATCGAGGACGGCTCGCTGGAACAACTGGTGATCGCACCACAGCCACTGGCGTTGATGCTGGGCATGAAGATCCTTGCTCACTGGCTGACCACGGCGCTGCCGCTGATCGTGATCGCGCCCCTGCTGGCCGCCATGCTGCACCTGCCGGCCGCGGTGATTCCAGTGCTGCTGCTGGCGCTGCTGCTGGCCACGCCGCTGCTCAGTCTGCTCGGCGCGGTGCTGGTGGCGCTGACGGCCGGCACGCGGCGCTCTGGTATGCTGCTCGCCTTGATGTTGCTGCCTTTGTGCGTGCCCGCGGTGATCTTCGCCGCCGGTGCGGTGGCGGCGGCCCAGCAGGGATTGCCGTGGCTCGCACCGATCGCCTGGCTCGGCGCGGCATTGATCCTGGCCGTGGTGCTGGCACCACTGGCCTGCGCTGCCGCCCTTCGAATTGCTCTGGATGCCTGACTACGTATGGCCAACTGGATCCCGCTCTGGTTGCACAGGCTCAGCTCGCCGCCAACCTTCTATCGTTTTGCCGGCACGCTGCGTCCGTGGGCGATGGCGTTGGCACTGCTTGCCGGCGCCATCGCACTGTACGGCGGGCTGGTGCTGGCGCCGGCGGACTACCAGCAGGGCGACGCCTACCGGATCATCTTCATCCACGTGCCCAGCGCGTGGATGAGCATGTTCATCTACGGCGTGATGGGCGTGTCCGCGTTCATCGCGCTGGTGTGGCGGATCAAGCTGGCCGAGGTGGTGGCGATGGAATCGGCACCGATCGGCGCGGCGTTCACCTTGATCACGCTGGTCACCGGCTCGCTGTGGGGCAAGCCGATGTGGGGCACCTGGTGGACATGGGATGCCCGGCTCACCAGCGAGCTGGTGCTGCTGTTTCTGTATCTCGGCGTGATCGGGCTTTACCACGCCTTCGAGGATCGTCGCCAGGGCGCCCGCGCCGCCGCGTTCCTCGCCATCATCGGCATCGTCAACGTACCGATCGTGCATTTTTCGGTGACTTGGTGGAACACCCTGCACCAGGGCAGCACCATCAGCATCTTCGGCCACTCGAAGATGTCCGGCGCCATGCTCTGGCCACTGCTGTTGATGATGCTGGCGACCAAGTTCTACTACATCGCCAGTTTGTTCCGTCGCGTGCGCACCGACCTGCTGGCACTGGAAAGCGGCAAGGACTGGGTGCGGCAGATCGCCGAAAGAGAGAGCACGCCATGACTCTCCAGCACTTTTTCGCGATGGGCGGTTATGCCGCGTATGTGTGGCCCGCGTATGCGGTGTTCTTCATCGTGCTGGTTGTCGACACCCTTGCACCCCGATTGCGTCGTCGACGTGTCCTGCGCGAACTGCGTGCGCGCATCGCGCGCCAGAGTGCGCGACAGGCCCGCAACGCCCCCTCTTCCACCACGCCACTCGCCTGACGCGAACGGCTTTCGAACACACCCATGAACCCCACCCGCAAACGCAGACTCACCATCGTCGCCCTGGTCGTGGCCGCCGCCGCACTGGCAGTCGGCTTGGGCGTGTATGCCCTGCAGCAGAACATGAATTACCTGCTCACGCCGAGTCAGGTGCAATCCGGCCAAGCAGGCAGCTACAAGACCTTTCGCCTCGGCGGCATGGTCAAGGGCGGTTCGATCCAGCGCAGCAAGGATTCGCTGAAAGTCACCTTCACCGTGGTCGACGCCGATGGCGCGATGCCGGTGGAATACACCGGCATCCTGCCCGACCTGTTTCGCGACAACCAGTCGGTGATCGCCACCGGCTATATGGACAGCGCGCATTTCGTCGCGACGGAAGTGCTGGCCAAGCACGATGAAACCTATATGCCGAGGGAACTGAAGGACGCGATGGCCAAGGCGCACAAGGACAAGCCGATGGCGCAAGCGGCCGACCAGGACGACACCGATCAAGGCAGTCCGCAGTGACGCCGGAGCTTGGCCAGCTCGCACTGATCCTCGCACTGCTGCTGGCGCTGGCGCAGAGCATCCTGCCGATCGTCGGTGCATGGCGCGGCAACCAGGCGATGATGGCGGTGGCGCGACCGGCGGCGTTCGCGCAGGGCTTCTTCGTGGTGCTGGCGTTCGTGCTGCTGGTGGTGGCCTTTCTGCGCTTCGATTTCTCGGTGCAGTACGTCGCCGAAAATTCCAACCTGGCACTGCCCTGGTACTACCGCATTGCCGCGGTGTGGGGCGCGCACGAAGGGTCGATGCTGCTGTGGATCTTCATCCTCAATGTGTGGACGCTGGCGCTGGCACTGTTCAGCCGCAATCTGCCCGAAGCGTTCGTGGCGCGCGTGCTCGGCGTACTCGGTCTCATCGCGGTGGGTTTCCTGGCCTTCATCCTGTTCACCTCCGATCCGTTCGGTCGGCTGCTGCCGATGCCGGCCGATGGCGGCGATCTGAATCCGGTGCTGCAGGATCCGGGCATGACCTTCCATCCGCCGGTGATCTACATGGGTTACGTCGGATTCTCGGTGGCGTTCGCGTTCTCGATCGCCGCGCTGCTCGGCGGCGAACTGGAACAGGCGTGGGTGCGCTGGGCGCGGCCTTGGACCAACGTCGCCTGGGCGTTTCTCACCTGCGGCATCGTCGCCGGCAGCTGGTGGGCGTATGCGGAACTGGGCTGGGGCGGCTGGTGGTTCTGGGATCCGGTGGAGAACGCCAGTTTCATGCCGTGGCTGGTCGGCACCGCGCTGATCCACGCGCAGGCGGTGACCGAGAAACGCGGCTCGCTGCGCGCGTGGACGATCCTGCTGTCGATCTTCGCATTCTCGCTGTCGCTGCTGGGTACGTTCCTGGTGCGTTCGGGCGTACTGACCTCGGTGCACTCGTTCGCGTCCGATCCGCGGCGCGGCCTGTTCATCCTGTGCTTCCTGGTCATCGTGGTCGGCGGCTCGCTGCTGCTGTATGCCTTGCGCGCACCCAAGGTGGCTGGCGGCAAACCCTTCGCGGTGGTGTCGCGCGAAAGTGCCATCCTGATCGGCAACCTGATGTTCACCGTGGCCGCGGCGATGGTGCTGCTGGGCACGCTGTTTCCGCTGATCGGCGATGCGCTGAACCTGGGCAAGATCTCGGTCGGGCCGCCCTATTTCGGATTGCTGTTTCCGCTGTTGATGCTGCCGATCGTGCTGCTGCTGCCGTTCGGCCCGTACCTGCGCTGGGGCAAAGGCGAAGCGCCGGTGCTCAAGCGCGTGATGGCGCGCGCCGGACTTGCCGCCGTCGCCTGCGCGATCATCGCGGCGTTCCTGGTCGACGGCCAGTTGAAGGCGATTGCCGGCGTGGCTGCGGCGATCTGGGTCGCCGTCGGTGTGCTGCTCTACGTGGTCAAGCGCTGGCGCGAGATGCCGCGCGGACGGCGCTATCCGGCGGAGATGGCCGGCATGCTGTTTGCGCATGCGGGCATGGCGGTGTTCCTGATTGGCGTGCTGCTCTCCGAGTCGCTCAGTGTCACGCGCGACGTGCGCATGGCACCCAGCGACGTGCAGCACATCGGCGGCTACGACTTCCGCTTCGATGGCGTCACCGAAACCCAGGGGCCGAACTGGCGCGCCGACCAGGGCACGGTGACAGTGACCCGGGGCGACAAGATGATCGCGGTGATGCACCCGCAGAAGCGCATCTACACGCGCGAGCAGGTGCAGACCGAATCGGCGATCGACCCGGGCATCACCCGCGATCTGTACGTGGCGTTGGGCGAACCGATGGATGCGCAGAACATCGAAGGCGCGTGGGCAGTACGGCTGTACCACAAGCCGTTCATCCGCTGGCTGTGGGCCGGGGGACTGTTGATGATGCTCGGCGGTTTCATCGCTGCGGGTGATCGCCGCTTCCGCATCCGTCGCGGCTCGCGCACCGAAGACAATATCGTGCCGCCGCCGACGATGCCGGTCGAGGCTGGCGCATGAGCCGGCTGGTTCCGTTCTTCGGTTTCCTGCTGCTGGTCGCGCTGCTCGGCTTCGGCATCTGGTGGAACAGCGATCACGATCCGAGTGCGATTCCCTCACCACTGCTGGACAAGCCCGCACCGGCATTCAACCTGCCCAGTCTGTACGAACCGACGACCACGGTGAGCAAGCAGGACCTGCTGGGCAAACCGTATCTGCTCAACGTGTTCGCCAGCTGGTGCATCGAATGCGGTGTCGAACACCCGGTACTGCAAGCCGAAGCTCCGACGCTCGGCGTGGTGCTGGTCGGCTACAACTACAAGGATGCGCCGACCGATGCCAAGGCGTGGCTGGCGCAGCACGGCAACCCGTACCAGGTGCTGATCGCCGACGTGTCCGGAACCACCGCCATCGATTTCGGTGTGTACGGTGCGCCGGAAAGTTTCCTGATCGATGGCAAGGGCGTGATCCGCTACAAGCACATCGGTCCGCTGACCAGCGATGTGGTGGCCAGCGAGCTGAAGCCCGCGATCGCCGCCCTGCAGAGGGAAACGCCGTGATGCGCTTCATCCTGTTCGCACTGTTGATGACACTGTTGGTCTTTGCGGGTCTGGCGCACGCCCAGGCGATCGAGCCGATGCCGTTCGCGAACCACGCGCAGGAGCTGCGCTTTCAGCATCTGACGCAGCGGTTGCGCTGTCCGATGTGCCAGAACGAAACGCTGGCCGATTCCAACGCGCCGATCGCCCGCGACCTGCGTAACCAGATCTTCCGGATGATGCAGCACGGCAGCAACGACGACGAGATCAAGCACTACCTGGTGGCGCGCTACTCGGAGTTCGTGCTGTACGACCCGCCGTTGAAATCCGGCACGTGGCTGCTGTGGTTCGGCCCGCTGCTGATCCTGATCGTCGGTGCCATCGCCGTCGCGTTGGTGATTCGCAAGAGAAGTCAGGGCGTCGGAAATCATGGCGGCGTCATCGCTGAGGCGCCGAACGAGAACGGGGATGACTGGTGAAAATCATTTTCTTCCTCGTCGCCGCGGCGATGATCGCCGTGGCGCTCGCCGTGCTGCTGGTGCCGATCATTCGAGTGGGCCGACGTTCGGGGCGAACGCATTCTGCATTCGTGCTGAGCCTGCTGATCGCTTTTGTACTGCCGCTGACGACAGCCGGCCTGTACCTTCTGGTGGGTACGCCAGCGGCGCTCAACCGCGTCACGGCCGAATCGACCCAGCCGCTCACCATGCAACAGGCGGTGACCGAACTGCATGCGCACTTGGCCGAAAAACCCGACGACCTGCAGGGCTGGATGCTGCTGGCGCAGACCAGCAATATACTGCGCAACCCGGCCGACACGCGCGATGCCTACGACCACGCGCTCAAGCTCGACCCCGACAATGGCGAGGCGATGGTCGGCTGGGCCGAAGCCGAATCGATGACCCGCGCTGACCACATGATCGATGGCCGCGCGCTCGATCTGCTCAAGCGTGCGGTGCAGATGCATCCGGACAACCAGCGTGGCCTGTGGCTGCTCGGCATCAGCGATTTCCAGCACGGACTCTATCGTGATGCGTCCGCCACCTGGCGCCTGCTGCAGCCGCAACTCGCACCGGGCTCGACCGTCGCCAGAGCGGTTGCCGAACAGATCGCCCTGGCCGATTCGCGCGCTGGCGGCGTGCCAGTTTCCGCTGCGTCGGGTGCATCGCCCGCGTCCACGACGGTTGCGCAAGGTGCATCGTTGCGGGTGAATGTCACACTTTCGCCGGCGCTGAAAGGCAAGCTGGTCGCCGGCGATACGCTGTTCGTCTACGCGCGCGCCGAGCAAGGCCCACCGATGCCGCTGGCGGTGGCGAAACTCGACGCCGCCCATCTGCCAGCAAGCGTCACGCTGACCGATGCAATGGCGATGATGCCTGCGATGAAACTGTCGTCAGTGTCGCGCGTGTTCGTCGGCGCACGGATCAGCCACAGCGGCCAGCCGATCGCGCAGGCGGGCGATCTCGAGGGCGACGCCGGCGTGGTCGCGGTCGATACCGCCACGCCGATCACCATCCGCATCGACAAGGTGCATGGATGATGCTGGACGCGCGTCGCTACTTCGCCCTGCCCTCACCGTTTGCCATGAAGCGCGGCGGTGAATTGCATGGCGCGCTCGTCGCCTACGAAACCTGGGGCACGCTCAACTCGGCACGCGACAACGCGGTGCTGGTACTCACCGGCCTCTCGCCCAGCGCGCACATGGCGTCGAATGCAGAAGATCCCACCCCCGGCTGGTGGGAAGACATGGCCGGACCGGGCAAGGCGATCGACAGCTCACGCTGGTTCGTGATCTGCGTGAATTCGCTGGGCAGCGACAAGGGCTCGACCGGTCCCGCATCGATCGATACCGCCACCGGCGAAGCATATCGATTGAGCTTTCCCGAGCTCGCGCTGGAGGACGTCGCCAACGCGGCGCATGTGGCCGTTGCCAGTCTCGGCATCGCGCAGCTGGCCTGCCTGATCGGCTGCTCGATGGGTGGCATGAGCGCGCTGGCATACATGCTGCTGCATCCCGGCAGCGTGCGTGCGCACATCAGCGTGGACACCGCGCCGCAAGCCCAGCCGTTCGCCATCGCCATTCGCTCGCTGCAGCGCGAGGCAATCCGGCTGGATCCCGGCTGGAACGACGGCAAATACGATATTCAGGGAGGGATGAGTGCCGCGAGCGCAGGAAGCGCAGGAGCGGCCGATATCCAGGGAGGGATGAGTGCCGCGGGGGCAGCAGCGGCAGACATCCATGCCACGCAAGGCGGAACCTACCCCGACACCGGCATGAGCATCGCGCGCAAGCTCGGCGTGAT
>JBDTZX010000522.1:0-6906 GCA_040004895.1 Rhodanobacter sp.
CCGGCGTGCTCACGATCACATAGCTGCCGGGACGAATGCCGTCATACGCATTGTCCAGAAACAGCGTGCCGGCCGTTTCCACACTCTCCCAGTCGGTATCCGGTTGCGACTGGTAGGTATCGCCGTCCTTCACCAGCTTCATCCGGAAGGGTGTGTTGTAACCGAACTTCGCGGCGGCAAGACGCTGCACGTAGATCGCCCGCACCTGCGCATCACCCGCGCGCACGGGCGTGCCGCTCCACGCCGCGTAGAACGTGTCTGCCAGTCGGGCCTCGAAATTCAACAGCAGCTGCGGCCGCACATCGCTGGCCGTACCCAGCGCGCTGGCCGTGCTGCGCGACAGTCGCCGGGCGTTCGCGGGTTGCACCGTCGATGGCTGTTTCAGCGCGTCGACCAAGGCGACGAACGGACTCGCGGATTTGTTCACCGCGGCGAGCGTGCCAGCAACCGCTGGCGCCACGGCGGCCGGGGTCACGCCCGCATGGACGCTCGATGCGGCCGTCACGGCCGGCTGCAGGGTCACCTGGGTCCGCTGCTGCACGGCATCCAGCGTGACCTGCTGGATCTGCCGAATCACCGGCGTGCTGCCATCGGCGAATTCGAACACCAGCCAGTCGTTGGTCTTCAGGTTGTTCGCGGCGCCCTTGAAGCCAAGCTCCATCAATGAATCGAGCGACGCGCGGGTGACGATCTGCGGTCGGCTCAGGCGCGGTTGCAGCGCATTCCACTCGTAGCGCGACTCCAGCGCCTCGGCCGTCTCGAAGGTCTGCATCTGCTCTCCGGGCGCGGGAATCGATTGCGCCCGCGCACCGGCAGGTATCGTGACCGGCGGCGAGTTCTGCTCGACCGTATAGGCCAGATAGACGCTGGCGGCCACGCCCGGGCGCAGCCGGTAATCGACCAGCCGCGCCAGTTCCAGAACCGAGCGTCGCCACATCGCGGTGCGCAGGTAGCCTTCGTTGGCGATGCGCTCCTGGTAGAAGCTGAGCACATCGGCGCCGACCGCCCAGGCATCGAGCAAAGCCATCGCCGGATCGTCGCTTTCGCGTGTCCGCAGGCCGGCCAATGCCGGCACCGTCGCGTCGCCGAGATCGCGTTGCATGGTCGCGCGGAAGTCAGCGTACCTGCCCACCCGGTAGGTCAGGCTGCCCAGACCGGGCCGGTTGTACAGCGGCAACGGCGTGCCGGCGATCGCACCGCAACCGCAGGCGCAGGCATGCCTCCCACAGGCGCTACAGCAGCTCATCGGCCACCTCCCAGCGTGTACGCGATGCTGCCGTGGTCGGGATGATCCGGATCGTTGTCGACCTGCGCGATGTCGCTGGCGGCCAGATGCAGCACACCGTCGACGGGCACCTCGCCAGTCTGGCCCGAATCGGCCCGCGCCAGCGTGACAAGTTCGACATGCGCGACTCCGGTGATCGATTGCGCCTCGGCCAGCAACGCACTGACGAACACCGGCGCACCGAGCCGCAGCCGATCCGGATGGAAGAATCCGGGCATGCCGTCGCTGCGCAGTCCCGCGCTGAAGCGGTTGCGCAGCTCGGCTTCGACATGCGCCCGCAGAAACTCCGGCAGCACGCAGACGAACAGCTCGATCTGCAGCGGGACGTATCGGGCACTGCGCACGGCAATGTCATGGCCGATCCGCCGATAGCGATTCAGTTGCGCGGCGACGCGATGCGCCAGCCCGGCAGGCAGCGTCTCGCGGCCCAGCGGATCGACGACCACCTCGGCGACGTACCCGCTGCCGTTCCAGGCGAGCGATGCGGTGGCGCCCTGCAGCTCCGGTGCGCGTGCGGCGAACATCGCGTAATCGTCTGCCACGATCGCGCGCAACGGATTCGCGCGGAACGCACCCGGTGCGTACAGCTTCACTTCGGCGATGGCCTCTGCGGCCGTGCCACCACTGGCTGGCAGCGGATTGCGCGGTTGCAGATCGTCGGACAGCACCCCGGATTTCAGCGCCAGCCAGACGATGCTGTCGCGGCCAACATTGCCGGCCGGCCCATTGCCGATACGCGGCGCCGCGCGAAAGAAATCGCCTGCCTGCGGTTGCCGGCCCAGTACGCCGTCGCCGAAGCGCAGGTGTGCGGCGCCTTCGTCGTCGACCTCGACCACGAAGTGGCGATCGTCCGCTCCGCTCTCCAACAAGTCGTACCGCGCTGTCCATTGCCAGCGCGGCTCCGGTGTGCCGGACACCAGCACGTCGCCGAGCGCGCCACCGTAGACGTCCAGCTGCGGCATCGCGTGGCGCGGATCGCGCGCCAGCAATCGGCACACCGGCGCATGCGCGGGCAGCGGCTCGGCCCAGGTCAGCGGCGCACCCGGAAGCACATGGCCGGTATCGCCGGGCGGACGCTTCACGTCCTGCACGGCGCCTTCGCAGTGGCAACAGCCGTATTGCGTCGTGCCCGGCACCAGCCAGCAATCCTCAGCCAGCGCCTGGCAACGCGGGCACGCGTCCGGCAGTGCGGCGAGCGCGGCGGCAAGCCCAGGGTAATCACCATCGCTGTCGCCGGGCATGCAGATCGCCGCAGAAGTGCACTGGCCACGGACGTGTTCGCCATGATCGACCAGCAACACATTGCCGCGCGCCAGGCTGACGTCGTGCAGCCATGCGCAATCGGGCGACGGCATGCGCACCGACAGGCACAGATCGAACGGCAAGGCGTCGCAGGTATCCCAGGCGATTTCCAGCAGCAGAGTTCCATCCAGCGGATCGACGGACGTCTGGACGTCCGTCAGCCGCACCGCATGCCGATGCGCGGGATTGGCATCGGCAGGGTTGCCGGTCTGCGGTCCCAGCACTTCCTCGAAGATCAGCAAATCGCCAACCGCAAGTCTGAGCGCACGTTGCGAGACCACCACCGCAGCGGAATCGTTCGCTGCCGGCATGGCCGACGCTGTTGTCGATGGTGCTGCCGGCAACGGCGCATCGACCAGCGTCGCGCGCGTGGTTCCACGTGGCAGGCAGCACATCTCGTCGCCCCAGCCGTACAGCCGGATCGCATTGTGCGCAGCGACCACGCGCAGCGTGGTCGCTCCATCCAGCGACATCGGCTCGAACAGCAATGCGCCTTGCGTGCGCGCCGACTCGAGCTGGGTCGCCGTGATCACACCCGGCTTCGCGTTGGTCTGCCCCGTCGGCGGCACCAGCAGCAACAGATTGTCCAGCGCCAGTTCGAGATCACTGTCGGAAGCAAGCGCAACCAGTGCGCGTGCGTTGCAGCCTTCATGCATGCGGTAATCCACCAGCCGCGCATGCCGGCGCACCGAGATGCGCTTGCGCGCGGTGCCGAGGTAGGCCTCGGTGGCGACCGCGTCCTGGTAATAGCTGAGATAGTCGGCGGTATACGCCATCGCCTCGACCAGTGCGATGCCGATGTCCGGCACGTGCCGCTCCTGCCAGGCCGGCATGTTCAGTGCGATGCGGTCGAGGAACAGCTGGCGGAAACTGGCGTAGTCCTTGGCCAGGTAGTTGATCTCCGGTGGCGGCAACGGTGTTTGCACGCACACCGCCCCATCCGCGCAATCGAGTGTCTTCGCACAATCGAGGCGGAAGTGCAGCGCGACGCAGGCATGGCGTGGATCGAAGCCCGGATAGGCCAGCCAGCGTGCCGGGTCGCTGCCCGAAGACGCATCCACCAGGCACAGGCAGTACGCGGTGTGGTCGCCTTCGCGATCCAGCACCACGCGCAGGCAGGCATCGTCGTGCATGTCCGGTTCCAGCTCGGCGTTGACACTGATTGCGCGAAGCCCGGTGATGCGATCGCCGCCGCTGACCCGTACGTTCGCCACACCCAGCTCAGATGGAATATCGCCGAACAGATGCACGCACAGGCTGACGCCGTCGTCACCGACCTCGACATAGTCGATGCCGTTGAGCGTGCCGGACAGGCGCAGGCGTTCGCGCCGCGCCGGCACACTGCAGGCAGGCAATGGCACGCAACCGATCACGCCCAGGCTGGTCGAACCACTCGCGCTGCTCATGGCAGACTCCGCACGAAACTGTCGCTGCGCGCGCTGCCACTGGCACGCACGATATAGCTGAGATCAACACGCAGGGTGGAATCCTCGCTGCTTACCGCCAGCGCACCAACGTCGATCACATCGCCCAGCCAGCGCTGCAACGCGGCCTGTACGGTGAACTGCAAGGCCGCGGCAAGCTCCTGGCTGTTCGGCGCGAACACCAGTTGCAGCAGGCCGCTGCCGAAATCCGGGCGGTTGACGCGCTCGCCCGGACTGGTGAACAGCAGTTGCTCGATCATCTCGCGCACGTGGTCGTCATCGCCCGCTTCCGCGCTGCGGCCGCGATGGTCGAAGCGGAACGGAAAATCGATGTTGAAGGCTGTGGTCATGGCGTTCTCACATCGCGGTGACGCGCGTCTGGCTGGCCACGATCAGCAGCGGCGTGCCGGTCGGTGCGCAGATGGCCTGGCTGTCGAACAGCAGCAGCGGTTGTCCGCCGGACGTCACGCGGGTGGACGCGGTGACGAACTGCGCGGTGATGCATGGTCCATTTCCGGCGGTCGGCGGCGGCAGCGCGCAGCCGGCGACCAGCCACGGTGGTGGCATCGTCACGCTGGGCTGGCCGCTGACGGTGACACGCGGATTCGGTGCGCTGGCCTGCGCCTGTCCACCGTGCGCACAGAGCACGCTGGCACCGACATGTATGACGAAACCGGGCATGGCATTCTCTCCTAGGTGACCACCAGCGCGCCGTTGTTGATCGTCACCGTCGGGCCCGCAAGCACGATGGTGGCGCCCTGGCCATTCGAGATCGTGATGCCGAGATCGTTGACCACGATCATCGCGCCGCTGACGCTCTTCAGAAGAATGCCGCCGGTCGGTCCGGGCAGATCGCTGATCGCGATTGCGTTCTGCAGTCCCGACTGCAACACCACGCTCGGGCTGGCCGGATTGCCGGCCATCGCCAACGCCGGCACTTCGGCTGCCACGCCCCAGAAGCCGCCGACCCAGATCGGGTAATCCGGATCGCCCTGTTCGAATTCGATCCACACGCCGGCGCCGACCTGCGGCACCACATACGCACCGCTCTGCTTGCCGGCGATCGGCACGCACGGCATGGCCCAGCTCGACGGCAGCAGCCCGGACACGTCCGGCACCATCGCCTGGATGCGGCCACGCTGTTCCGGGTCCACGTTCTGGATCACCGTGCCGCGGAATTTGCCGTAGTACCTGTTCATGCCGACACCAGCGGCACGGTGGAGACCAGGCCCTTGCGTGACAGCTCGAAGCTCTGCTTGTATTCGCCGCGCTTGATCGTGTGGCGCACCTGGGTGACGTAGTGCAGACCGTCGAAGGCGGGGCCGACGCCGCGCACGCCGACCAGCTGGCGCGACTTCAGCACACGGCCGTAACGGGTGACGTCGAGGCTGCCCTTGCCGGTGACGGTGTCGGCGGATTTTGCCGCCTCGGCCATGCCCAGCAGCATCGCGCGCATCGGCGAATACTTCGCGGTCTCGGGCAACTCGCGAAAACGCTGCGGTGGTGGATCGATCAGTCCGAGCGGCGGGTTCAACGGACCGATGTCTGGTATCGGTATCGGTATCGGAATCTTGGTCTGCTCGTTCTGCACGTAGACGATCGGCAGGCTGCGGGCGTTGCCGTCATAGCTGAAGCTCAGGTTCTCGACATTGCTTGCCGCATCCATGTCCGCATTCAACGCCGGCTGCGGCACACCCACCTTCACCTTCGGCCCCCAATACGCGGTGGTCATGCCAGGCAGCGGGCCGGGGTCGAGATAGAACACGTAGCCGACCCGTTCGGCGAGAGTGCGGATGTAGTCAAGATCGCTGCCCTGCTGGGTCGGCACGCGGTTGGTCGGAATCGGCACGTCGATCGCGATGCTCGGGATCACCAGCGGCACGATGCCGAGGAACGCGTACTTGGCCAGGATCAGCGCGACGATCGCCTCGGCCGGCATCGCCGGATACGGCAGGCCGGGCAAGCCGGAAAACTCCAGCTTCTGCATCACCGCGGTGAGGTCGTCACCGGTTACCTGCAGCAGGGTATGGCGCTGGTCCGCACCCGGCGTGACCTCCGTTCGTGTAACCACGCCGTCGATCAACACCTGTGGCATGCCGTTGAGGGTGACCACCACGATCACCCGCAGCAGCGGTACCACGCCACCGCCGCTGAGCAGGAACAGCGTGTGCAGTGGTGACTGCACGCTAAGCGTGAACTGCAGGGTGAAGGCGCCGGCCGCTTCGTCCGGCGCCACCACCTCGATCTGGGTCAGCGCGTCCAGCACGATCTGCGGCACCGGCACCGGCACCACCGGGCCGACCAGCAGGGTCAGGTGCACGCCCTTAAGCATGCGGCACCCCCGGGATCCCTTCGGGCAAGGTGATGCGCAACGGCTTTCCGATCGTCCCGGTCAAATCGTCCGGACGCAATGCACGGTTCGCGTCGCACAGGCGCCAGAACTGCTCGGGATCGCCGAGATAACGCGCGGCGATATTGTCCAGCCGTTCGCCCTGCATGACTCGATGCCATTGCAGCAAGGCGAAGTTTTCCGGCGCCGGCACGAAGCGGCGCTGAAGATAGGTGATCGTGCTGCCGTCGACACGCTGGCATGTCGCGGTCGGCGTCAGCGCATAGCGGCTGGTGGGGGGAAAGATCACGTTCATCAGGGCACTCCGGTGATGCCGAACGCAGACAGCGGCAGGCCGGCGCTGGTGCTGGCCAGCCGCTCCTTCTGCTGCAGATAGTTCATGAACAGGCTGGCCGCCTTGTGCCCGCTGGGCACATCGTTTACCGACAACACGCGCAAACCAAGACTGACCTTGGCGCGAATCGGATTCAGCGCCACGTCGAAGGCCTCTTCGGTGATGCTGAACTCGGTGATGCGCACCGGCAGGATGCGCGACTTGCTCCACA
>JBDTZX010000121.1:0-6880 GCA_040004895.1 Rhodanobacter sp.
GGCGACAGCAGCATGTCCAGCGGCATCTTCACGAAATCCGGATCGCCCAGATAGTCGTTGTGATCGCGGAACGCGCGGCGCATCGCCTCGACGATCAGGTGCACGCGGTGCGGCTGATCGAGGCGGGTCAGGTCGAAGCCGGAAAGGATGTTGAGGATCTCGGCGATCGCCACGCCGCCGGACGACGGCGGCGGCGCGGTGATGATGCGGTAGCCGCGATAGTTGACGATGATCGGCGTGCGCTCTTTCGCCTTGTAAGCGGCCAGATCGGCCAGCGTCCAGCGGCCACCGGCAGCGTGCACCGCGGCGATCAGCTTGTCGGCCGTTTCGCCGCGATAGAAACCGTCGTCGCCGTGCGCCGCGATCAGTTCCCAGGTTTTCGCCTGATCCGGATCGTGCCAGGTCGTGCCGTCGGCTGGCGGCTTGCCATCCGGCAAAAACTTGGCCGCCGATGCGGGCCAGCGTTCGAAATCCTTTCGCACATCGGCGATGGCACCGAGCAGGCGCTGGTCGGGCTTGAAGCCATCCCGCGCAATCCGGATCGCCGGCGCCAGCGAATCCTTCAACGGCAACCGGCCGTAGCGCCTGGCGATCAGCACCAGACCGGCGGGCTCGCCGGGGATGCCGGCCGACAACGGTCCTTTCAGCGCGGTGTCACGGTTCGGCGTGCCGTCGGGATTGAGGTAATCCTTGCTGTCGACGGCTGCGGGTGCGGTCTCGCGGGCATCGATGAAAACGTCGTGGCCGTCCTTTGCCCGGTGCAGCACGGCCATGAAGCCGCCACCCATGCCGGAACTCTCCGGTTCCACCACCGACAGCGTCGAAGCTACCGCGATGGCCGCGTCGAACGCGTTGCCGCCTTTGGCCAGGACTTCGAGTCCGGCGTTGGTGGCGTGGAAATTCGCGCTGGCGATCGCCGCATGGCCAGGACGCAACTGGACCTGGGCATGGTTGGTGGGCGCAGCCTTCGGCGATCCGTCGGCGGCAAGTGCGGCGCCACCCACCAGCAGCAGGCTCAGGGACAGCGCCGGCCAGTGCAGGGAAATTCTCATGCTGCGGACTCCTTGACCATCAATTGTCGATACTTGAATTCGAGCTGCCCGGTCGACTCGACGTGTTCGGGATCGCCGATGATGCATTCGACCGGGCACACCACCACGCATTGCGGCTCATCATGGTGGCCGACGCATTCGGTACACAGATCCGGATCGATCACATAGAACTCCTCGCCCAGCGAAATGGCCTTGTTCGGGCAAGCAGGTTCGCAGACGTCGCAATTGACGCAGGTGTCGAGGATTTTCAGGGACATGACTCGATACTACATGCTGGGCTGTGACGCCTGCAGCGCGTACCGGTGCGAGTGACGGCCGGCCCGCACGCTGCCCCTCGCGGTGCCACAGGTGCGATCCGCGCCGGCATGGCCGGCGCGGTCAATCATTACATCGCCACGAAACGGATGGTGGCGCCGGTCGGCGTCAGCGCATCGGTGACCCGCTGCTTGTCGGCATCGTTGCCGATGAACAGCACGATCACACCCTTGAACGAACCGGCCTTGGCGTCCTTGAACGCCGCCAGGATCAGATCGGCGGTCTTGGCCGAATCCGGGCCGCCGAAGGCCAGCAGGTTGCCCGGCAACACGCCCCGGGCGACGGTGTCCTGCACACTCTGCAGTTGGCGGTCGTTCTGCGCCTTGGCTTCGTCGCTGTCACCCGCCTTCACCATGTAGGCATACGGCTGCGCAGCCTTCATGTCCGACATGTTCTTCTGCACGATCTGGCCGAGGTAGGTATTCCACGCCTTGCCGTCGTTGGGATCGGTCGGCTTGGTGGCCTGCTGGACCTGCTGGTCGGCCGCGTCCTGCGAGGCGGCCTCGTGCTTGCCGCAGCCATTCAGGGCCACGGCGGAGGTCAGCGCCAGAGCAGCAATGAGAGCGAACTTACGCATAGTGATCACCTTCTGTTTCGGGTTGCTTGTGGGAGCCGGTCCGGCTCTTTTGCCAGCGCTGCCGCATGGCCTGTTGAACCGCGGGATGCACGAAGCCGGAAATGTCCCCGCCCAGGCGGCCGATCTCGCGCACCAGCGACGAGGAAATGAAACTGTATTGCTCCGCCGGCGTCAGGAACAGCGTCTCGGCCTGTGGAATCAGATGGCGATTCATGCTGGCCAGCTGAAATTCGTATTCAAAATCGGACACCGCACGCAGGCCGCGGATGATCACGCCGGCACCGACTTCCTCGATGAAGGTCGCCAGCAGGCAGTCGAACCCGCGTACCTCCACGTTCGTCAGGTCACCCAGTGCCAGTCGCGCCAGGGTGATCCGCTCACCGATACTGAAAGCCGGTCCCTTGCTGGAGCTGTCGGCGACCGCCACGATCACCCGGTCGAACAGCGGCGCGGCTCGTGCCACCAGATCGGCATGGCCATTGGTGATCGGATCGAACGTGCCCGGATAGACGGCGAGACGCGGATTGCCCAAGGGTTTGCTCACGGAAACGAGGCGGCAGTCAAAGTTGGCCTAGCTTAACGGAAGCGTGCGCCGATAGAGCGCAAAACGTACCTCGCCGGCGTGCCCTTCCCGGTGCAGCAGCCAGTTGGCCGGCAACGCCGGCGCGGGGCCGCGAGGGGATTCCACGTAGATCCATGCATGCGCGGTCAGCCAACCGCCGGATTCAAGCCGTTGCGCCAGCGCCGTCCACAGGTCCAGCGCAAAGGGCGGATCGAGAAATGCCAGGTCGTGCGGCTCCGCTGCCTGCTGCAGGAACACCATCGCGTCGATCGCCGCAACCTGTCCCGCGTCGATTCTTTTCAGCCGTGCAAGATTGGCGTGCAAGGCCTGCACCGCGCGCAGCTCGCGTTCGACGAACTGCACGCTGACGGCCCCGCGTGACAACGCCTCGATGCCGAGTGCGCCGGTGCCCGCACACAGATCGAGGCAGCGGGCGCCGTCGACGACCGGCGCCAGCCAGTTGAACAGGGTCTCGCGCACCCGCTCGGCGGTGGGGCGCAGTCCGGGCAGATCCGGCACCTCGAGCCGCGAATTGCGCAAGCTGCCGCCGATGATGCGGATGCGGCCGGCGGCGGCGCGGCGCGGGACGGTCACGGCAGTCCGTCCTCAGCGGGCAGTACGGATGGGAGTGCTAGCATGCCGCCCATTGTCTTTGAATCATTGCCGCAATGCTCAAGTTCTGGAAGAAGAAGGCCGCCGAGACGACGGCGGAACCCGCCGATATCGTGCCTACCGACGAGTCCGGTCCAGTCGATGGCGGCGCGCCGCCCTTGAACGAAGCGCTGGCAGAAGTCCCTGCACCGGCGGACACCGAGCTGCCCACCGAACGCTTCGTGGCGCCGGCCGCGACCGATGATGAAACCACTTCCGCCACCGATGCGCCGGCACGACGCAGCTGGCGCGAACGGCTTTCCGGGAATGCGTTCGCGCGCGGACTGAGTACGCTGTTCGTGCGTCATCCCAAGCTCGACGACGACCTGCTCGACGAACTGGAAACCATCCTGATCAGCGCGGACGTCGGCGTCGAAGCCAGCAGCGAACTGGTCGAAAGCCTGCGCAAGCGCATGCACAAGCGCGAATTCGCCGACGCACCCGCATTGCTGGCTGCGCTGCGTCTGGCGCTGGTCGGCCTGCTCAGGCCAGTCGAAAAACCGCTCGACGTGAAAGGCCACCATCCGTTCGTGGTGCTCGTCGTCGGCATCAACGGTGCGGGCAAGACCACCACCATCGGCAAGCTGGCGCGCCGCTGGAGCGACGAACGGCACAGCGTGATCCTCGCCGCCGGCGACACCTTCCGCGCGGCGGCGGTCGAGCAGCTGAAAACCTGGGGCGAGCGCAACCGGGTGCCGGTGATCTCGCAGGGGCAGGACGCCGACGCAGCCAGCGTGATCTTCGACGCATTGCAGGCCGCGCGCTCGCGCCAGGCCGACGTGCTGATCGCCGACACCGCCGGACGCCTGCATACCCAGGGCGGCCTGATGGATGAGCTGGGCAAGATCGCGCGCGTGCTGAAAAAGATCGACGTCGACGCGCCGCATGAAGTGCTGATGGTGATCGACGGTACCACCGGCCAGAACGCGGTCAACCAGGTGCGCCAGTTCCGGCAGATCGTCGGCGTCACCGGACTGGTGGTGAGCAAGCTCGACGGCACCGCCAAGGGCGGTGTGGTGTTTGCGCTGGCGCGCGAGTTCGGCCTGCCGATCCGTTACGTCGGCCTCGGCGAAAGCGCCACCGATCTGCGTGTGTTCGACGCCGAGGCCTTCGTCGACGGGCTGCTGCCTGCGAGCCTCGGTGGCGATGGCCGCGACCATGACTGAGCTGCGGGGCTGAGCGGATGTTCCGTCGGCTGCGGCTCGTATTGTGGATCGTCGGTGGACTGGTGCTGGCCGCCATGCTGGCGGCAGTGATAGCCGTCTATCTGCTTTTGCAGCCGGACCGCTTCACCACCATGCTGCAGGCGCAGGCGCACGATGCCGGTCTGGAACTCCACCTGGCCAGCCCGGCCAGCCCGACCCTGTTCCCGCGTCCGGCGCTGGATCTGCAGGGCATCACGCTCAACGGGCAAGGCGCGAATGTGCCGATTCTGCTGGCGTCGCGCGGCAGCCTGGCATTGCCCTGGCAAACCGTGTTCGGCGGCCCGACAGTGATCACCCGGCTGGAAATCGATTCGCCGCGCGTCGACCTTGATGCCTTGCAGGCGTGGCTCGCCGGATTGCCGGCCCAACCGGCGGGCGCACCGCCGAACATCCCGCGCATCGATGCCGGCATCAGTATCAATCATGGCACCCTGGTGCGCGGCGACGAACTGCTGCTCGGCAATGTCGGGCTCGAGGCAGGCAGCCTGATTTCCGGACGGCCGTTTCCTCTCAGCGTGTCCGCCACCACCAGTGCCGGCACACCTTTGCAGCTGAAGCTTTCCACCACCCCGCGGATCAGCGGCAACGCGCTGCAGCTGGACAACATTGCGTTGCATCTGTCGCAGGGCCGCGCCCTCACGCTCGCACTCACCGGAAATGCACACTGGCATGGCTCGGTCGATGCCGCCGCGTCGCTCGTCGGCAGACTCGATCATGCCGACGCCGGGCAATTCGACATCTCCGTACTGCTGACGCCGGCGACCCGGACCGGCCCACTGCTGCTCGGCCTGAAAATCGACGGGCCCGGCAACCATGCCGACCTGCGCCTGCCGCCGCTCGCCCTCGCCCACTGGTGGAGCGCGCTTTCTGACAGCCATGGTCCGCAGCTCAACCTGCCGCCTGGCGACGGCCATGTCGAAATCGCCAGCTTTGAAGCCGGCGGCGTCAGCGTCCAGGGCTTCAGCATGCGCTCCGGCAGTGACGTGCCCGGGGCCGCCAGCGCCGCCGCGCCTGCCAAGGCCGCCAGCGGGAACCCATGAAGTCGACGCTGGCCACCCGCCTGCTGCGCTGGTTCGACCAGCATGGCCGCAAGGATCTGCCATGGCAGCATCCGCGCGACGCGTATCGGGTATGGCTGTCCGAAGTGATGCTGCAGCAGACCCAGGTCGCCACCGTCATCGGTTACTTTGAACGCTTCGTCCGCGCCTTGCCGACCTTGCACGACCTTGCCGCAGCCGACGAGGACGCCGTCTTCGCGCTGTGGTCGGGTCTGGGCTACTACCGGCGCGCGCGCTTCCTGCATCGCGCGGCGCAGCGGTGCGTCGAGCAGCATGGCGGCGAACTCCCGCGCGATTTCGCTGCGCTGCTCGCGCTGCCCGGCATCGGGCGATCCACCGCCGGGGCAATCCTGGCGCAGGCGCACGGCCTGCGTTTTGCAATCCTCGACGGCAATGTCAAACGCGTGCTCGCGCGCTATCACGGCATGCATGGATACACCGGTCAGAGTGCAGTGGAAAAACAGCTCTGGCACTACGCCGAACAACACACGCCCACCACGCGCATCGCCGACTACACCCAGGCGATCATGGATCTGGGCGCTGCGATCTGCATCCATCCGCGACCACGCTGCGAGGCATGTCCGCTGTCCGCCGACTGCATCGCCCATCGCGACAACCTCACCGCGCAACTGCCCGGCCGCAAGCCGGCCAGGGCCATTCCCACACGCCATACCTTCATGCTGATCCTGCGCAACGGCGAGGGCCGGGTGCTGCTCGAGCGGCGCGGTGCCCAAGGCGTGTGGTCCGGCCTGTGGAGCCTGCCCGAAGCACTCGATCCCGACAGCTGCTGGCGCTCGGCGCAGCAGCATGCGCAAGTGGATGACGGCCAGCCGCTCATGCCATTCACCCACGTCTTCAGTCACTATCGACTCCAGGTCGAGCCGCTGTTGTTCGATGGCGCGACGGCCCATCAGGCGGTCGCCGACAATCACGATCTGCGCTGGTGCTCGATGGATGAACTGAGCGCGCTCGGCCTGCCCGCCCCGGTGCGCACCCTGCTGCTTAACATCGATCGTCCAACCGACGCATCGATACCCTCCCGAGGAATCCCATGAGCCGCACCATCCACTGCAGCAAACTCGGCACTGACGCCGAAGGCCTCGACTTCGCGCCCTGGCCGGGGCCGCTCGGCCAGCGCATCTACGCCGAAATCTCCAAGCCCGCATGGCAGCAGTGGCTGGCCCACCAGACCACGCTGATCAACGAATACCGGCTCAATCCACTGGATCCGAAATCACGCAGTTTCCTCGCCGAAGAGATGGAGAAATTCCTGTTCGGCGGCGACTTCGCCAAGGCCTCCGGCTTCACCGCACCTGACGCCGAGCCTTGACGAAAACCCGCGCATTCGGTCTAATGCGCGGCTCCACATGACGTCCGCGACCCTCGCGATCGTCCGTGGTTTCCAGTTTCCGGCCGGGTAGCTCAGTTGGTAGAGCAGGGGATTGAAAATCCCCGTGTCG
>JBDTZX010000003.1:0-2070 GCA_040004895.1 Rhodanobacter sp.
TTGGTGGGCGATGCAAGGATCGAACTTGCGACACCTGCCGTGTGAAGGCAGTGCTCTACCGCTGAGCTAATCGCCCGCCGAGAACGCGGAATTCTAGGGGGAGCCGCGGGACGGGTCAATGGTTGACGCGGGTTCGCGTCTCCATGCAGGACAGATTGCCGGGCTGAGAGCCGGCTGGCGGCGGTGCGCGCGGAGGGTTGTAAACTCCCCGTTCTTCCAATCCCGAAGCGCCAGCCCATGGACTTTCTCAGCACCCAATTCGACCATATCATGCACGCGTTGCAGCATTTCCAGCTGACGCCTTGGAAGGTGGTCGGCCTGCTCGGTTCGGTGATGTTCACCAGTCGCTGGTTCGTGCAGCTGTATTACACGCGCAAGCACAAGCGGGTGGTGATGCCGCTGTCGTTCTGGTGGTTGTCGGTGGTGGGCAGTGCACTGCTGCTCGGTTACTTCACCCTGGGCAAGAACGATTCGGTCGGCATCATCTCGAACTTCTTCCCCGCGTTCGTCTCGGTCTATAACCTGATCGTGCATATGCGCCATCAGAAGAACAGCGTCACCGGCGACACGATCGCCTGACGCGATCACTTGCTGAACACGGCGCGGCGGAACGCGCCTATTCGGGGTCGTAATCGAGGTTAGACGCCAGCCAGCGTTCGGCTTCGGGCATCGTCCAGCCCTTGCGTCGCGCATAGTCCTCGACCTGTTGCTTGCCGAGCCGGCCGACCACGAAATACTGGCTGTCCGGGTGCGCGTAGTACCAGCCCGAAACGGCGGCGGCCGGATACATCGAGAAGCCTTCAGTCAGTTCGATGCCGGTGTTGCGGGTGACGTCGAGCAACGCGAAAAGGGTGGTCTTTTCTGTGTGATCCGGGCAGGCGGGGTAGCCGGGTGCGGGGCGGATGCCGCGATATTTTTCAGCCACCAGATCCTCGTTGTCGAGCACCTCGTCAGGCGCGTAACCCCAGAATTCCCGGCGCACGCGCTCGTGCATGTGTTCGGCGAACGCTTCGGCAAGACGATCGGCAAGTGCCTTGAGGATGATCGACGAATAGTCGTCGTAATCCGCTTCGAAGCGCGCCAGGTGTGCCTCGATGCCGATGCCTGCAGTGACTGCGAAACCGCCGATCCAGTCGGGCTTGTCGAACGCCTTCGGCGCGATGAAATCGGCGAGGCAAAGGTTCGGCCGCTCGATCGGCTTGTCCGCCTGCTGGCGCAGGCTGAGCAGCGTGGCCAGACGCTTTGCCTCTCCCTCAGGAAGGAGGTTGGTCTGTTCGTATACCTCGACGTCGTCGCCAACGTTCGCGGCCGGCCACAGCCCGATCACTGCGCGGGCAGTCAGCCACTTCTCCGCGATGAGCTGGTCCAGCATCGCCTGCGCATCACGGAACAGTTCGCTGGCCTGGGCGCCGACGACCTCGTCGGTCAGGATGGCCGGGTAGTGGCCGGCAAGCTCCCACGCCTGGAAGAACGGCGTCCAGTCGATGTACGGGCGCAGCAGTGACAGATCGTAGTCGTCGAACACGGTGACGCCGGGGCGGTTCGGCTGCGGCGGCTGGTAAGCAGCCCAGTCGCAGCTGAAACGATGGGCGCGGGCCTTTTCCAGTGACACCAGCTTCTTGCCCGGGCCGCGGTTGCGGTGGCGTTCGCGCACGTCGGCATAGTCGGCGCGCACCTTCGCCAGAAAGTCCTCGACCAGATCCTTGCTGACCAGCGACTGCGCCACACCGACAGCGCGCGAGGCGTCCTTCACCCAGACCGTGCCGGCCTTGTAGTGCGGCTCGATCTTCAGCGCGGTGTGCGCGCGTGAAGTGGTGGCGCCGCCGATCAGCAGCGGGATGTGGAAATCCTGCCGCTGCATCTCGCGTGCGACCTGACTCATCTCCTCCAGCGACGGCGTGATCAGGCCGGAAAGGCCAATCATGTCGGCGTTCTCGGCAATCGCGATCTCGAGGATCTTCTGCGCGGGCACCATCACGCCCAGGTCGATCACCTCGAAGTTGTTGCAGCGAAGTACCACCCCGACGATGTTCTTGCCGATGTCGTGCACGTCGCCCTTGACCGTGGCCA
>JBDTZX010000080.1:0-2069 GCA_040004895.1 Rhodanobacter sp.
CGCGCAGGGTCATCATCAGGAAGCTGTAGAAATACATCGACGGCAGCGCGACGAAGATGATCCGCAGATAGGCGATCGCATAGGGCAACGCGTCAGCCGGCGTGCCCATCACGCGCAGCATCCACGGCGTGCCAAAGAAACCGGCCACCGCCATGCCCACCGAGATCGCGGTGAAGAAGATCACGCCGGTGCCAACCACACGTTTGGCCTCGGTCACATCTCGTGCGCCCAGACTTTGCCCGACCAGGATCGTGCAGGCCATGCTGACCCCGAACACCGCCGACAGCAGCAGGAACAGGATCAACGTGGCGTTGCTGGTGGCGGTGAGCGCGGCCTCGCCGAGGTAATGGCCGATCCACATCGCGTTGACCGAGGCATTCAGCGACTGCAGCACCGTGCTGCCGAGGATCGGCAGCGCAAACAGCAGCAGGGTGCGGGCGATCGGACCTTCGGTCAGCAGGGGTCCGCGGTGGGCTGGCAGAGACATCGATAATTCCGTCGACAGGTCGTTACAGGATAGCCAGGCCGGTGGTGGTTGCCTCAATGCCCGCCGGCGGCCGGCCCGGCCTTGGCGGTGAACGGTGGCTTGGCCAGCCAGATCACGAACACCAGACCGATGAAGACCCAGCCAAGTGCATGGAACACCTCGTTGAACGAAATCTGATAACCCTGCTGGGTGATCATGTTATCGATGAGGCTGCCGGCAGCCTGGGTGTCGCCATGACCGAGCTGGGTGATCGCGGCTTGCGCGGTGGGGCTATAGGCGGTGATGTGTTCGGCCAGCTGCTCATGATGACTCACCGCGCGACGTTCCCACAGCAGCGTGGTCAGTGACGCGGAAAAACTGCCACCCAGCGTGCGCAGGAAGGTGGCCAGACCGGAACCGGAGGCGATCTCGTTCTGCTTCAGGTCCGACAGCAGGATGGTCAGGATCGGCATGAAGAACAGTGCCACGCCCAGGCCCTGCCACAGCTGCACCATGGCCACGTGGTAGAAGTCGATGCCGATGTAGAAATCCGAGCGCATGAAACAGGTCATGCCCATGACCACGAATGCCACCGAGGCGAGCAGGCGCAGGTCGAACTTGCTGGCGTACTTGCCCACGAAGAAGGTCAGCAGCACCGGGATCACGCCCAGCGGCGCAGTGGCGTAGCCGGCCCACGTCGAGGTATAGCCGAGGTTGCGCTGCAGCCACAGCGGCACCAGCAGACCGATCGCGAAGAACGCCGCGTAGGCCAGCACCAGCGCGATGGTGCCGGCGGTGAAGTTGCGATGGCGGAACAAACGCAGGTCGACGATGGGATCCTTGTCGGTCAGTTCCCAGATCAGGAAGATCGCGATGTTGACCGCCGACACGATGCTGGTGACGATGATGAAGGTCGAGTTGAACCAGTCCTCGTCGTTGCCCTTGTCCAGCACGATCTGCAACGCGCCGACGCCGATGATCAGGGTGATCAGGCCGACGTAGTCCATCTTCGGCCGCTCGGTTTTCTCGACCTTTCCACGCAACTGGTTGGCCACCACCATGCTGGCGAAGATGCCGATCGGCACGTTGATGAAGAAGATCCACGGCCACGAATAGTTGTCGGTGATCAGGCCGCCGAGGATCGGTCCGGCGATCGGCGCCACCACCGTGACCATCGCCAGCAGCGCCAGCGCCATGCCGCGCTTGGCCGGCGGATAGATACCGATCAGCAGGCTCTGCGTGATCGGGTACATCGGGCCAGCCACTGCGCCCTGCAGCGCGCGGAACACGATCAGCATGCCCATGCTCTGCGAGATGCCGCAAAGGAACGAGGTCAGCGCGAACAACAGCGTGCACGCAGTGAACAGTTTCACCTCGCCGAAACGACGGGTGAGGAAGCCGGTCAGTGGCAGCGATATCGCCATGCTCACCGCGAACGAGGTGATCACCCAGGTGCTCTGGTTGTTGCTGACGCCGAGGTTGCCGGCGATGGTCGGCAGCGACACATTGGCGATCGTGGTGTCGAGCACCTGCATGAAGGTCGCCAGCGACAGACCGATCGTGCTGAGTGCCAGATTGGGTGGGCGAAATTGGGCGGTCATGA